>JAAXUD010000765.1 GCA_013336205.1 Lentimicrobium sp.
AGTTAACTAAAAAATGAAAAAATGCTAATTTGCCCATCTGGTAATCAGCTAATCGGCTAATCAGCTAATTTGCCATCTACTAATCTAGCAATTGAGATCAATCCATCATTTCATACTTCACTCACTACTCTTTACTCATTTCTCAATATTTCTCTTCCATCATTCCATCATTCCAAACCCAGCCAATCGGAAATCCGGATTCCAATCAGCTAATCTGCTAATTTGCAAATCTGCTAATCAATATCAGGAGTGCCCGCCCACAACGATTTTCAGAATCCTCAGGTTCAGTACGAAGAACCTGTAGGCCTGCCAGGGCATAAAACGACGCCAGAAGAGCGTGCTTTTTGTTGGAAACGGAGGATAGGATTCGTCGGAATAGGCTTGAACGGTTTTATTTTTCATTTTGAGATTTTTTGTTGTAGTTATTTAAATATTTATTCAGGCAACAGCCACCAGAAAGGATAGCCCTTGGCTTTGTGCAAAAACATATAATGCATAAACCACTTCATCCAATGTCCGGCCAGCCCTGCTTCACCCATGGTGTATTTGATATCACGGCCATATTCGGGATATTTTTCCCAATCGGGAACAATTGGGTGAACAGTCATAGTGGCTGCAGCTCCACTGCGCATGCCATAGCCGGCTGAAACAATACAGGCAGCACCCATCCGGCCCATGCTGGCCTTGTGTTTGAATTCCTGTTTTCCGGTTTTTACTTCATTTATAATATTTTCAGCAACAATTTTTCCCATTACTCCTGAAGGCATTCCGGTTCTTGGTGGTGAAGGAAAAATCGCCGTCCCGTTTTTACTGGTCATTGGCTTTGAGATGGCATGAGGCGGGGCAAAGGCAATGCCGGGTGCGTAAATATTCTTGTATGCCGGACTCTGATAGGTTTCAGGCCAATCGGAAGCACTCCATTCTTCAAATGGCTTGGATGTATAGTTTGCATCCACCTTCATCAGGCCACTGGGCGCAAAAAGTGCAGTTGAAATATCAGCCCCTGCTTTGTCATAAGCCTTTAGGCCGACACCGGCAAACCCCGGAATCAGCATCGAGAAATCAAACCCAATCTGTTTTTCTTCACCATCAAGGGTTTCATAATGAATCAATCCAGGTTCAACCTTCTTCACCCCTGCCCGCTTAATCCATTTAATGTTGTTTTCGCCGAGGAAAGATTCAGCAAATACGCGGGTGGAGGTAATATAGCCCCCCCGCTTGATATAAGCTCCTCCCATTCCAAAATCGCCCAGCTCATACTCATTGGTGAGCCAGGTAATTTCAGCAAGGTGATCGAGTTTGCGTTTTCTGATTTCAAAAGCAACATTTAAAATGTACTCAAAAGCAGCGCCCTGGCAAGTAGCGGTAGGGTGACCGGTTCCGATTACAAAACGCTGTTTCTCACCCTTTTCCATCTTTGCCAGCGACAACTGAAGCTGTCCCCAGGCATGGGCTGCATGATCGTATGAACAGACAGAAACTGTATTTTTGCCGGGTCCGAGACCTTCAATGGCTTCAAAGTTGAGTTTTGGGCCGGTGGCATTTACCAGAAAGTCATAGTCTATCCTGTCGGTTGTCCCTTTTTTATCGTCGGTAGTGTATTCAATAATTACAAAGGGTCTTTCTGCACCGGAATCTCCTTCAGGATGAATACTCACCGCCCGGGCCTGTCTGAAATCGATGCCCCAGCGCTTATACAAAGGTGCCAGTTTAAACCGGACCTGATCGACGGTCATCCGGCCAACGCCTACCCAGATATTGGAAGGAATCCACTGATAATAGGAATTTGGGGTAACCACCACCACCTCGTGCTGCTTACTGAGTTTTTTCCGTAGAAATGCAGCAGCGGTATGTCCTGCAATGCCAGCTCCAAGAACAACTATTTTAGCCATAAACAAGAATTAGGTTTGGAAAAAGGGATTTTACTTACAATATCTGATATACAAATATATGCGGAATAAATGTACGGAGAAATCAACTGACTTGAACCTGCACAGGAAAAAAGTTGATTTTCATCTTTCCGCTATTTGCTGTTTCAGCTATTGGTTCAGGAAAATGGAAAA
>JAAXUD010000766.1 GCA_013336205.1 Lentimicrobium sp.
CTGCCTGTTGTGGCTGCATCCCCATTATCCGCAACCTGGAAGAGTATTATGACAATGAATTGCTTTTCTCGGTCAGCGGAATTTTTAACGGTTCCTCCAATTATATTTTATCGAAGATGTACAATGAAGGTCTGGATTATCATACAGCCCTGAAACAGGCACAGGACCTCGGTTTCGCCGAAACCGATCCTTCACTGGATGTAGATGGCATTGATGCCCGCAACAAACTGGCCATTATTACCGGACATGCATATGGTTTGTTTCTTGATCCCGGCGAATTTTTCCACAGCGGTATTTCAAAAGTATCAGTGCACGATCTTCAGTATGCGCGTGAAAAAGGATATAAGCTTAAACTGGTTCCATCGGTATATAAGGTTGATGACCAAACGATTACTTTTGATGTCATGCCCCGGTACATTAAGCCCGGAGATTTCCTTTACAATGTTGAGGATGAGTACAATGGCGTTATTGCTGAAGCGGCTTTCTCAAACAGTCAGTTTTTTTATGGCAAGGGCGCCGGCGGTCATCCCACAGGTTCTGCTGTACTTTCAGATATTTCGGCAAATTCCTATGGTTATCGGTACGAGTATAAAAAGCATTTTCAGCACCGCGAAACCAGTTTTACCCGCAATGTATTCTGTGAAATTTACGCCCGTTACCAGCGCAAAGAAGACCTTGAAATTCTAGGCCTGACGGAAGTTTCAGAATCCTATAAGGGCAAGGAATTTAACTACATTGTGGGTAGGGTTAATATGGAAACACTTTATAAACACCGCCGCGAAATTGAAAACTCAGGACTGTTTATTGCCAGAGCTGCAGGTGTTTAATCAGTAATTTTTTTCCTGCAGACCGATTGTGGTTCCTAGGATTTCCGGAAAGCGGATTAAAAGGCGTTTATTACCGCCTTTACTCCGCTTTTTTATAGTTTTGTTATCCTCATCGTTGTTCAGAAGTCTGAAATCTTACATTAAAACTTTATACATTTACCAATAGAATCCTCAGGTTCTGACAGATTGAAATATAACTACCCGGAACATGCATGAACAAATCACATTAACAACACCAGCCCTTTTATTTTCGGCCATTTCATTGATACTTCTGGCATACACCAACCGGTTTTTAGGTTATGCATCGCTGATACGAGGTTTGCATGAAAAATTTATTGCGAATCCGAATGAATTACTGAAAGGCCAGATAGCAAACCTTCGTAAAAGGCTTTACCTGACAAAAAATATGCAGATTTTAGGGGTAGGCAGCCTGTTTTTGTGTGTCGGAACCATGTTTCTCATATTTGTGGGTGAGCAAACGATTGCTGTTTGGGTTTTCGGCATCGCCTTGATCATGATGATTGCTTCGCTGGGTATTTCAATTTATGAAATTCAGATTTCAGTCAGGGCCCTTGACCTTCATTTGGGTGATATGGAGCATGACACTTCGGTCATAAAAAAGGATTAGCAAACTAAAGGCAGGTATTTGAGAGTTTCTGTAAAATTTTTTAAGCAGGGGCGGGGTTTGCCTTTTACATGTCTTAAAAATGTTCTTATTTTGCTTTATCGCAGGCATTCCCGGTTAAATTAGCAGATTTATTTTAAACCTGCTCAATGATCTGCAGGTAAATAGCTTTAGGTGAATCAGATTTAAATAATAATTTGGTTTATGATATTCCTGAATAGAAAACATTGCTCAAAGTTGGGTCCTCTGCTGATCGCATTATTATTCTACTTCAATAATAATTGTAGTGCTATATCACCTGCCAGCAATGAACCACATTCTGATCCAAAGAAAGTTGTCGTTTCCCTGCTCTTAAAAGGTGACGAACCCATGGGCGATTTCCAAACGGTTGTTATTCCTTTAAAAAGGGCCGGCCGCTTATTCCTGATAGAAGCAAGGATTGATGATCAGGAAGGAAATCTGATTTTTGATACCGGGGCTTCAGGACTGGTGCTGAACAGAACTTACTTCAGGAAATATGCAGCCTACGAAAAGGCCGCCGGAGGTGGAATAACCGGGGCTTTTGATAAGACTTATGGCATTATTGGCAACAGAATCGATTTATCAGGC
>JAAXUD010000767.1 GCA_013336205.1 Lentimicrobium sp.
TTAACCTGTTTCGATTGGTTAATCATTAATTATTGAAACCGAATAAAACCAGAGCGCAATGCTAGACAATGAATTCAAGATTCCATTTTACGCGAAGACAACCATTTTTTTCGTCGGACTTTATGTTCTGATATCAATTTTATATATTGCTCAAAGTATAATTGTCCCGATAGTCTTTGCTGTTATCATCGCCATTTTACTACATCCGGTCGTCAACTTCTTTATCCGGCTGCGGATAAACAGGATTGTAGCAATAGCAATTTCGCTGTTAATCACCATTTTACTAATAGTAGGGCTAGGCGTACTTCTATATTCTCAGGCCAGCAAATTCAGTGAATCATGGCCTGTATTGGTCGAAAGATTTACGGAAGCATTTAATCAATCCATTGCCTGGTCATCCGGCTATTTCGACATCGATCCTAAAAAAATTCACCTTTGGATTACTGAAGCCAAAACCGATTTGCTGGCCAATGGCAGATCAGAAATAGGACAAACACTTATGAATGTGGGAAGCGGGCTGGTAGTGCTGTTCCTGATTCCTGTCTACATCTTTTTAATTCTGTTCTACGAACCGCTTTTACTCGATTTCACTCACAAACTGTTTGGCACTGAAAACCAGAAACAGGTGAGGGAAATTGTAACCAAGACCAAAACTGTTATTCAACGCTACCTGGTTGGACTGGTAATTGAAGCTGCGATAGTTGCCGCTCTCGAAATCGCAGCATTACTGATTCTCGGAATTGAATATGCGTTGTTGCTCGGTATCATAGGGGCTTTGCTTAATGTAATCCCCTATATCGGTGGTTTAATTGCTGTAGCGCTTCCTATGATGATTGCGCTGGCCACCAAAGACTCTGCCTGGTACGCTGTGTATATTCTGGTGATTTATTACATCATCCAGTTGGTTGACAATAATTACATTGTACCAAAAATAGTCGCTTCCAAAGTTAAAATTAATGCACTCTTTTCGATAATAGTAGTTATTGCAGGTAATGCTTTATGGGGGGTGCCCGGTATGTTTCTTTCCATTCCGCTCCTGGCGATAGTAAAACTCATTTTCGATCATGTTGAAGCTTTAAAACCCTGGGGGTTTCTGCTGGGTGATACCATGCCCCATATACTTGGAATTAAAACCAATCCACTGAAACGAATAAAAAAGAAACTAAATGTCTAAAAAGGATAAAGCAATTGCGCCAGACCGCGCATCAGAACTTAAAAACAACACCTTTCGGGCTCCTTCAGGGCCAACACGAAAAGGGAATTATTCAGGGATCGGTTATGGCTTGCTGGAAAGCCGGCTGACCCAGGCTGAACGATGGAATATGCCTTTCATGGATCCCGAGTTCGAATATGAACAGAAAAGTGATTAACCTCGCAGAACAGCCTTCTGCTCTTTGAATGTTTTAGTGTACAAGGCAAACTTACTACCAAAAAATGAAAAAAATGAAAAACAGAACTTTCGCTATTCCGTTCAACAATGTAAATCAACAGGAGGCCACCATTGAACTTAATAACAATATATTTCCTGCTATTGCTCCGGCAATCAGACATCATATATCCAATCATGAACCTTCCCCGAACCTGGCTGAAATCCTTTTTGTAACCTCCTATCCGCCCCGGGAATGTGGTATAGCAACCTATTCGCAGGATTTGATTAAGGCGATATTGAGTAAGTTTAGTAAATCTCTGTCGATAAAGGTATGTGCGCTGGAATCAGGCGATGCAACCTACAAATATCCTGATGAAGTAAAATATACACTTAAAACCTCGCAGGTAGCTTCATATGAAAAGCTTGCAAATGAGATTAATAAAGATGAAGCAATAAAGCTCGTGTTCATCCAGCATGAGTTCGGTTTTTACAGGTTTCAGGAACAGGCTTTTCTGCAGTTTTTATATAATCTTTCAAAACCTATTGCAATTGTTTTCCATACAGTACTGCCTCACCCTGGCGAGCAGTTAAAATTGAAAGTCAGAAACATTGCGGCTGTATGTGAATCCATTGTGGTAATGACGCATACTTCAGCCAATATTTTAATAAATGAATATGGTGTCTCGGGTCG
>JAAXUD010000234.1 GCA_013336205.1 Lentimicrobium sp.
GAGTGAAACCTATGGGGTAATGGTTTACCAGGAGGATGTGCTAAAAATCTGTCATCATTTTGCCGGCCTCGACCTTGCCGATGCCGATGTGCTGCGGCGCGCCATGAGTGGGAAGTTTCGTTCGAGAGTTGAATTTCAGAAGATTATTGATAAATTTTTCGACAATTGCCGTAGTAAAGGCTATGCGGAGGAAGTTACCAATGAGGTATGGCGCCAGATTGAGTCATTTGCCGGTTATTCATTTTCAAAAGCCCATTCTGCCTCTTTTGCAGTTGAAAGCTACCAGAGTTTATACCTGAAGACTTACTTTCCCGTTGAGTTTATGGTAGCCGTTATCAATAACTTCGGCGGTTTTTACCAAAGCTGGGTTTACTTTAATGAAGCACGGCGTTGCGGCGCAAACATTGAACTACCGTGCATAAACATGAGCAGCTACCTGAATACACTTTCCGGGAAGTCAATCTACATTGGGTTTGTTCATATTTCCGGGCTCGAATCCAACCTGGTAAACGCATTAACAGAAGAGCGGGAACATAACGGCATTTTTGCCAGCCTGCACGACCTTATTGAACGGGTGCACCCGCCAATGGAGCAACTAATCATACTGATAAGAATCGGGGCATTGCGGTTTACCGGGCTTGGTAAGCAGCAACTATTGTGGGAAGCACATATGCTGGCCGGCAAAAAACGCCCTGAGCCCGTTGTTGCCCTATTCAGACAACCCGTAAAGCAATTCAACCTCCCGGCGCTGATACACAGCCCACTGGAAGACGCGTATGACGAAATAGAACTAGTTGATTTCCCGGTTAGTATGACTTACTTTGACATGCTAAAAACCAGTTTCAGGGGCGAATTAAGGGCACGTGACCTGGGAAAGGCAGTAGGTCAAACCATCAGAATGGCCGGTGTACTGGTCACAATAAAGTATGTAAGAACCATTAAAAATGAGATTATGCACTTTGCAACTTTCTTCGATAATGAAGGTGAATTCTTCGACACTGTTCATTTTCCGGATACGGTTAAGGCTTTCCCATTCAGGGGCAGAGGCGTTTATCTGCTACTTGGCAAGGTAGTTGAAGAGTTCGGATTTCCATCGGTGGAAGTCACGAAAATGGCAAAACTGCCACTACAAAGCGACCCAAGATACCTCTGACTATATGATCAGATGAAACGGGAAATGACTTCAAGCAGGATTTCCTTCCTTATTGGTTTGGAAATATAGTCATCGCAACCCGCTTCCTGGCTACGCTCCCGTTCGCCAATCATGGCAAAAGCTGTCTGTGCAATAACAGGCAGTTCAGGCCTGATTTTTTTTATCTCTCTGGTGGCTGTATATCCATCCATAATTGGTAATTCGATATCCATAAGAACCACATTTACAGAGGGATCATTCCTGCTGATTTCAATTGCCTTGATCCCATCGGTAGCCCTGATAACTTTTCCGTTAAGCTTTCCAAGCAAAGAACTGATATAAAAATAGTTGGTATCTACATCTTCAACTACAAGAAAACATTTTCCGGTGAGATCAAGCTGTTGTTGAGGAAATCCGTCAGATTCCTCTTCTGCAATAAGCCGGTGACGACCAAATTTTAAGGGGATTGTAAACCAGAAGGTAGAACCTTCGCCAGGAAATGAATCCAGCCACATTCTTCCACCAAGCATTTCAACCAGATTTTTTGAAATGGTCAATCCCAGGCCTGTGCCAGCCAGGTTACGTGCCGCCGCTTCCTTTACCTGCCCGAATCGTTCAAAAATCAATTTCTGATGATCAACAGGAATACCAATACCCGAATCCCGAACATAAAACTCAATCTTATCTGCCTTGATGCGGTAACCAATTTCAATGAACCCTTCATCAGTAAATTTTATAGCATTACCAAAAAGGTTGGTAATGATCTGCCTGAGTCTGACCGGGTCGGTGTATACTGCAAAATCGCTGTCAGAATTCCCTGGCTGAACATACAGTTTCAGGTGATCTTTGCGCATCCGGGTGAGCTCCCGGTTGAAGGATATTTCAAGGTCAGTGAACATCTCGTTCAGGTAACAGTCTGAATATATTATTTTTAGCTGACCAGCTTCAATCTTTGAAATGTCGATGATATCGTTAATCAGCCGGAGAAGATTATCACCGCTTTTAATAATGACATCAAGAAAACGGTCTTTCTCTTCGATATTGAGTTCACGATCCTGAAGCATTTCAGCAAAACCAATGATTGCATTCATTGGAGTTCTGATCTCGTGCGACATATTGGAAAGAAACAGACTTTTCAAACGATCTGACTCTTCAGCCTTTTGTTTGGCTATCTGGAGCGACTCTTCAGCCTTCAGCCGAAATGCGTACAACGAGAACATATTAATTAAACGTTGAACAACACCAGCCATTTCTTCAGTGTAGTCATTTTCAGCATCGGCCAGAATAATTAAACCGGCATACTCGTTGTTTATGAAGGCAGGAACACTAAGTAATTTATTTACAGTTACTTCACCTTTGGTAACACAAGGAATTTTAAGTTTTATCCCTGATTCATTGATAAGCACAGGCTGCTTACTTTCCAATAAAGTGTCAATCAAACTTACAGGTGTGTCATCCTTTTGTTCATGTTTTTTAATACGTTTCGACGATTTACTTTCACCATCTTCTTCATAACAATACAGGAAGGAAGCCTGCTCAAGTGAGGAGGGGGAAATAAGTATTGAAAACTCACTTCCGGTAAAAAGCCGGGAATAATGCTGAACCAAATTTGCAACCCTGGCAGGCTTAACATCATCCTTCAATAGCTCCAGTCCGATTGTCGCAATACTCTGATTAATGGTAAGTTCGTTTTTGAGTTGTAACTCTGCATTTTTGCCTTCGGTTATATCGGTAACCATACCTTCAAGCCGAACCAGTTTTCCATGTTGATCAAAAACACCTCTGCCTTGTTCAAGCACCCATTTTATTTTACCATTTTTTGTTAAAATACGGTATTCCAACTTATATGGCCGGTTCCTGCCAAGCGCATTCTGAATTCCATTCCAAACACCTTTTCTATCAGATTCCAGTATAAGGTCACCAAAATGTATCTTTTTATTATTTATCAGTTCATTGGCACTGAAACCAGTTAACTTTTTACTGCCAGGGCTTACGTATTCCATTGTCCAGTTGGCTTCGTTCAAACACCTGAAAGCCATACCAGGAAGATTATTCATCAAATTATTAAGCACTGACTGATACTCCTGAATTTCCAGTTCATTTCGTTTTCTTTCAGTTATATCTATTGAATATTGAATTACAAACTGCAGGCTACCATGATTGTTAAAAACCGGATAGCCAAATACCTCATGAATACGTTTTTCGCCTGTTTTAATTACAAACTCATGCTCAATTCTGACAGGCGTTGTTGAGGAAATTACCATACTCAATGCACAGGTGTATGGATTTCCAAAGCAGCTTTCAGGTTTCTCCTTCATAAAACAATGAACAGATTCCAATGATTTCTCAAATTTAACTGCTGCCTGATTTTTCAACAATGACTTTTCTGTTCCAGCTTCCATTACATAAAACGGATGTGGCAGAGAATCAATAATAGTCCTGAGGAAACTGTTCTCAGCATCAAAATTCGAAAACTCCTGAGGACCGGCAGATAGGAATGTTCTGTCTTCGGAACCTGAAGAAATATCCAGATCAACGTATACCGGTTCAGCTGAAAAGTTGTTGATTGGGTTAATCTGAAATAAGTAATAATTATCGGAATGAAGTATTATTGATGATATATCAATTTTAAAATGATGTGCGAAAATCGAAGACTGACCGAAAGTGCTTACAGATCCGGGGGAGTTATTTACCAATTTCAGCAATTCATCAGGGTTATTGATGTACCTGAACTTAATCAAATCAAAAATCGACTTTCCACAGGCTGTAACGGAAGTATTTTCCAGCAGAAGATCTCCAAACTGATTTGACCGGAGGATAAAAAAATTATTGTCAGTCAGGTAACATGCCTGATTCAGAAGATCAAAGGCTTTAATTAATAATTCATCTGAAAATGCGGAAAAGTCGCCCAAAGAAGAACTGACCTTCTCATCATTAGCCTGTGGTTTAACTGTTTTCCGGTATTTCTTTGAATCTGCCATACTTTCTTATACAGTATAAATTCTGCCTCAACGAGTTAAACATAAACAACCAATAATTCAATCAATAATAAATAAACAGGCATTTGCACAAATTGTTTGCATACCCCGGATATGGCTTGCCGCACTGTGATTGGTTAAACCGGCTTTTTAACAGTACCATTGAGCAGTATTGCCATTTTCCTTAGCAACTCCTTGGGATTGATTGGTTTTGCGACAAAATCATCGAATCCGGAATTAAATACCCTTTCCCTGTCATCAATGGAAGCAAAAGCTGTTTGTGCTATAACCGGAATCAGAGGATTTATCTTCTTAATCAATGCTGTTGCTTCAAATCCATCCATAACGGGCAACTGAATATCCATTAAAACCAGATCAATTCCGGGGGAATTCTTAAAAATCTCAACAGCCTGAGCCCCATCTCCGGCAAAAGCTAAATCGATGTTACTTTTCGAGAGCAGGAACTTAAGGTAAATAGTGTTAGGGACTTTATCTTCTACTATTAAAACCTTTTTGCCTTCAAAATTAAAGACCTCAGGCACCATTGATAATTGATTTTGTCCTTTTGGGGATATTCCTGACTTAATGAGCGGAATACTGACAAAAAAATCAGATCCCTTGCCCAAAACAGATTTAACACCAGTCGATCCGCCAGAAGCTTCAATAATTCGTTTAACAATCGCCAGTCCTAAACCAGCACCACCAAACTTTCTGGTAAACGGGTCTTCAATCTGCCGGAAAGATTCAAAGATAAAAGCTGTTTTATCGTGTGGAATTCCTATTCCGGTATCCTTTACATGAATTGAAATCATGGGTTCGCCACTTACTTTATCATGAGTAAGGGCTGCTGTCAGCTCAATAGATCCATTTTCAGTAAATTTAATCGCATTATGAATGAGATTAATAAGCACCTGACGCAGCCTGAGCCTGTCGGCAATAATTGAGCTTACATGACGGGGATCAGGCAGAATTAAATTAGTGGTAATCGAATTATGTTTTAATTTAAGCCTTAGGTCAGACACCAGGTATAAATAAATATCATTCATAAACTCAGCCAGATCGAAAGTCTGGGGATTCAATGTAAGCGTTTCGCTTTCAAGTTTCGAAAGATCTATAATATCGTTGATCAGATTGAGTAAGACCTCTCCATTTGAAGCAATCATTTCAAAATATTCTTTTCTCTCTTCCTCGCTGGTTGCATATTCCTGCATTAAACTAACGAACCCCAGAATTGCGTTCATGGGTGTGCGG
>JAAXUD010000768.1 GCA_013336205.1 Lentimicrobium sp.
AGAAGATTCTACAGCACCGCCCTTACCCGGTGCCACTACCTCTACAGCTGATGATAACAAATTGAATGTAAAGTAGTTTCAAGTAAAAAGTAAAAAGTAAAAAGTTTAAAGTTTTAAGTAAAAAGTTTAAAGCTCAAAGCCTGTCTGATTGCCTGGACAACCAAGCAGACAGGTAAAAAGTCTAACGTATATCCTCAAGAAACTACCCTTAGCGTCCTCGCTAAGGGCTGCTCAAACTCCTCAAACTTCTATTCACCCGGGTATGGTATTTCGATCCTTCAAACTCAAAGTCTAAAGTAACAAGCTCAAAGTAATGCTTCGACTTGGTTAGTCAATGGTTCGACAATGGTTCGACAAAGAGCTCACCAACCAATGCTCACCAACCAATGCTCACCAACCATCGCTCAGCAACCAAGTCTAAAGCGATGAGTTAAGCCTGTCTGCATGGTTGCCCTTGCAATCATTTAGGCGCAGTCGAAACTTAAAAAGTCTAAAGTAGAAAGTAAATATCTAATTTCTAAAAAGTAAAAGCCGGTTGAGCGTTGGAACTTCCAGTTCATTCTATGCAACATTTTACACCTGAATTAGCACCTGAAAAAAAACACTTTTGTTAGTTATCCTGATGATGCTTCTGCTGCCGGGTAAAAATATAAGTCAACACTATAAAAACGCCTGAAATTATCAGAAAGTACCACAAAACCCTACCGGATACACTTGCTTTGACATCTCCTTTATTTATTTGATTTTCAGGCTGCTTCTTTAGTCCGGTGGTGTCTGATACTGCCGCCAATGGTTTATTATACAAAGCCAGGTAAACCCGGGCACTATCAAACTGTCTCATAGCCCCGAATGTCAATATCATGTTGGAATACATAACTTTAAGATCCTGTTTCAGGTCAAGTTGGCGGGCAATCTGAATACCCTGCCACAAATAGGCTTCTGCACCTTCAAAATCGCCGTGCTTCAGCAATAATTCACCCATAGAGTTAAGAATTATAGCTGTTGATCTTTTGTCATCAAGCTGCTGATTGTACTGAAGTGACTGGTAAAATAAATCAATCGCCTTATCAAAATTATTCAACCGTACATAGATTGCCCCCAGATTTCCCAGGGTAGTGGCCAGTCCGGCTATATCTCCCAAATCTTCCCTTAATTCCAGCGCCTGATTAAAATAATCTATGGCCTCCTGATTTTTAAAGGTATTCTGATAAACCCCGCCAATATTATTGAGGCAATAAGCCATCGAATAATCGTCGCGGGTAAGTTTAGCCATCACAAGAACCTTTTGTAATAATTGGAGCGCAGAATCCGGTTTTTTCTCATTTATATAAACCGTTGAAAGATTTATACCCGCATCTATCAAACGTGATGTATCATGGGTTTTTGTTGAAATTCTGATAACATCCTGAAACATTCCGGCAGCCTTCCTGTTTTCGCCCCGGTAGCTATAAATAGTTCCGGTATTGATCATACCACTGGTTGCACCTGCTGAATCACCCAGGGCTAATTTCAAACTGATAGAATTATTAAAATAATCAATGGCCTGGTCATATTCGCCAATTTCCTGGTAAATAACACCAATGTTGTTGAGGGAGGCAGCAATGCCTTTTTTGTCATCAAGCTTTTTATAAAGTACATAGGCTGAATCAAAATGGAGCCGGGCTTTTTCAAGGTTTCCGGTCATAAAGTTCAGAACGCCCACATACCGGTGCACCCTTGCCAGGGAAGGTTTATGTTGAGCCTTCCGCGCCATCTCCAGCGCTTTGCCAGCAAATAAGGCAGCCTGAACGGGATCAGAGTTTCTGAAACTCTCTGCTTTCTCAACAAGCGTTTCTACTTCAGGCAGCACCTGGGCATATCCCTGACTGTAAATTAGAATCGAAGAAAAACTGAAAAGTAGTACTGCAAAGATTCCCGGTCGGAAACAAGCGTTGGCAAAAACAGAATATAGTATTTTTAATCCGGGCATCATTGTATTTGTGTTATTGAAATGTAAGGCCTTAGTTTTTTGAAAAGCACATCGTAAATTAAAGGAATTTCCTTCAATTCATCGG
>JAAXUD010000235.1 GCA_013336205.1 Lentimicrobium sp.
GGCCTCAGGTTCTGAAAGCAGGAAAGCGCCTATTTTCTCACCACGAGCCAGGGGTTTCAGGAATTCTTGTTTTTGAGCTTCCGTTCCGAATTTCTCAATGCCATAGCACACGAGTGAATTGTTTACCGACATAATCACGCTGACCGATGAGTCAACCTTTGAGATTTCTTCCATCGCCAGCACATACGAAACCGTATCCATGCCGCCCCCGTCATATTCAGGGCTGACCAGCATACCCATAAAACCAAGTTCCGACAAAGCTTTAACGTGTTCGGTGGGATAAATGGAATGAGTGTCTCGTTCAATCACATCTTTAATCAATTCGCGCTGCGCATAATCACGGGCAGCCTGTTGGATCATCACCTGTTCTTCGGTAAACTCAAAATTCATAATACTGGATTTTATTTATTGATGTTAATATTACCTGAAGTGCCTGATAAACAACAAAACCAATGGAAGTGTTTTACATTTTCCGGGCTTTATTATATCGAACATTATATAAATGTACGGAGAACCGTCGATTTTTAAACTGATCAATAAACTTATTACAATTCAGCTAAAGTAATATATTCAGAAATATAAATGTATTGAATTGATAATTTTTTGCAAACGATTGCGGAAGGCGCATTCAGTTAAAAGAGTCCGCAAAGAATTGCTATTTAAATATATCCTGCACGAAGATAATAATGCGTTTTAATATTTGGGACTATTCCTCACAGCAAAAGAGTTTTCCTTACAATCCAAAGATCAGTAAAGAATTAAGAAAGAACCTAGTAAGCCAAACACTAACAAAATTCTGATCCGGGATTCCGGCAACCTATAACCCCCTTTTCCTCTGTAATCTCCTGCTCACGGCAATAAGTAAGAACAAAACCATCCCAAGCACCGATGCACGGGCAATATAATCACCATATTTCACATAGAATGTTATTTTGTCATTGGCATTGATTATTTGGCGGATAGCTGCGGGTTCCCAGTACTTAGTGGCCTGAAACACATCGCCGCGCTGGTTTACGAAACAGGAGGTGCCGGTATTGGCCGAACGCGCTATACTGCGGCGGGTTTCAATGGCGCGCACCGAGGCAAATAGCGCATGTTGCCTGTGACCGGCCGTATTGCCCCACCAGCCATCGTTGGTAATGATAAAAATCATATTGGCACCGTTGCGCACAAATCCGGCAACAAATTCGCCATAAACGGACTCATAACAGATAACAGGCGCAACTTTTAAAGTATCGTTGATGGTATAAGGGGTGCGTTCAACATCAAAACCCAACTGGCCTGTGGTTCCGCCCAAATCAAGGGCAAAATCGCCCAAAGGTTTCAGCAGCCATGGGAATGGCATCAATTCAACACCCGGTGTAAGTTTCGATTTGTGTGTGCGTTGCAGGTCAAGTTGGTTTCTGATAAGAAAAGCCGTATTGTATGCATCGTAGTAGCCTTCGCCATTCCTGAATTGCCTCGCTGTTTCAGATATCGCCTCTCCTTCGCTGTATGATCGATAGGTCGAATAACCCACCACCAGGCTTACCTCCGGAAATTTTGTTAATAAACCAGCCCTGAACATATTAATGGTTGGTTGATTTTTTAGGTCGTTTTCCCAGATCATCTGCCCTGAAGACCAGTTTGGCTGCACCATCGATTCAGGAAAAACGATAAAATCGGTGAGGCTATCGGCTTTGGTTTCGGCCAGTTTTGAAGCATTTTCGATTACCTGAGCGGCAGGCAGTTCGTATTGTTCCTCATACGGGTCAATGTTAGGCTGAACTACTACCACATCAACCGGGGAATACTTTTCGGTGTAAGTGTAATACATTATCATCGAAACCACCGCAGGAACCACGATTACCAAAACTACTGCAATTATTTGTTTAAGCGGAATTTTTGGGAGCGAACCTTCCAGCACCTGCTTTATCACTTTAAATATCAAGACATTAACCACCAACACCCACAGGGAGCCCCCGAACATACCGGTATATTCATACCATTGCATCCACGAAGGCCAGGCTGAAAAACCATTGCCCAGGCTCATCCACGGCCAGTTCAGGTCCCAGTTGTGGTGCAGAAATTCGAACGATATCCAGACAAAAACAAAACTCAGGTAGCCCTGATCCGGGTTTTTCAGGTTTCGGCGCATAAAATGAAACAGCCAGAATACCAATGACATACAGATAGCATTGACCAATGTGGCCATCACTGCACCAAAGAGGGTAGAATTATAAATCCACCAGGTGGTGAGCGCATTCCAGATAACAAAAGCCGGAAAAACCCGGAAAAACACATGAAAAGTGCTGTGCTGAAGCCTGTTCTTTAATAAATGGTCTTCGATGAATAACAGGGGCACCAAACCCGCGAAAAGCAAAACCGGGAAACCGCCGGCAGGCCAGGAGAGGGCCAATAAAAGACCTGAGATAACAGGCAGGGAAAGCAACCAACGTCTGTTCATAAAACGAAATTATCAGGGCAAAGTTATGATTAATGCCGGTATTTGAATCTGCCAGCGGGTTAATTGTGTGTAAAATTACCAACCACCATGTAAACTTGGCCGGGATATTATAATAAAAAACAACAGATATGCACATTTCTGAATACTAAAAATTCAACTTAGTAAAATCCAGCTTATTTATTGCTTACTTTTGGAATTCATGTCGGGAAATATGAAAAAAATTTACCTCCTTATATTTATGGTTTTTGCTCCGGGACTCCTCCTGGCGCAGATTAACCGGGCAGCACTTCTCAGTTTTTCGGAAATGGCTGCTGAAAAAGAAAAAACGGAACTGGCAAAAGCCAGGCTTATGGCCGATTCGCTTGGTATCCCGGTAAGGCTCGAAACCGATGGACGTTTTATGGAGCTTGAAAGATTTGTAAACGGGATTCCCCGTTACCGCATAACCGACAATATCGTTGCTGCGGCCACTGTCTCTACTTCCCCGCTCTGGCAGGGAGGAAGTACCGGCCTCAACCTCAGCGGAAGCGGCGTACTCATGGGCATCTGGGATGGGGGCTCCGTAAGAACCTCGCATCAGGAATTCGGCGGAAGGGTAATTGTAAAGGATGGCGCCACAGGTCCGGCAGGTCATGCTACGCATGTGGCCGGTACCATGATTGCTTCGGGTGTGGTAAACAACGCCAAAGGCATGTCACCGGCTGCATCACTCTGGTCGAATGACTGGACTAACGATTATTCGGAAATGGCCAGCCAGGCCGCCCTCGGTGTTATCATATCCAACCATTCCTACAGCTATCTTACAGGCTGGCAATCGAACTATTTTGGCGACAATATGTGGGTTTGGTTTGGTGATACCACCATGAGCCGCTTTATAGATTTCGGCTTCGGGGCATATGACGAAACCGCCGCCTGGTGGGACTATACAGCTTACCTGGCACCCGAATATCTGATAGTAAAATCATCGAGCAACGACCGGGGTGATGGACCGTCCACCCAACCGGTCGAACACTGGGTGTGGAATGATAACAAGCCGGTATTGGCTAAAACGGTCAGGGAAAAAGATGGCGGTTCAGAGGGTTACGATTGTATTCCCTGGCAGGGAGTGGCAAAAAACATTCTTACCATAGGCAATGTAGCCGATATCCCCGGTGGATACCAGTCACCTGCTGACGTTGTTTTGCTCGGCAGCAGCAGCACCGGGCCTGCCGACGATGGGCGTATAAAACCCGACCTGGTGGGCAATGGTTCAGGTTTGTACTCATCCTACTCGACTTCCGATACCGATTACGCCACGCTCACCGGAACTTCTATGTCGTCGCCCAATGTTGCCGGGTCGGCTGGTTTACTGGCAGAACACTGGCGAAACCTGCATTCGGGAAGCAATGCCCGCTCGGCCACACTCAAAGGGCTTATGATACACACCGCCAATGAAGCAGGAACTACCGCCGGACCCGACTATAAATTTGGCTGGGGACTGCTGAACACACAAAAAGCGGCATTGCTGATGAGTGAGGATGCCGGAAACGGATTGAACTTCAATATTCGGGAACTTACACTTGCTCAGGACGAAGTCATTACGATTCCGATTTATACCAAAGATAACGAACCTCTGTTGGCTACCATCTGCTGGACAGACCTTGCATCATATGTTTATGGGCAGGTAGTAAACGACCGAACCCCCATGCTGGTAAACGACCTTGACCTGAGGCTGATAAACAGCGAAGGGACAGAATATTTTCCATGGAAACTAAATCCAGATCAACCGGCAAATGCTGCAATAAAAGCCGACAATGTAGTTGACAATGTCGAAAAGGTGGAAGCCGGGACTCCTCTGCCTCAGCAAACCTGGTATGTACAGATTTCACACAAGGGAAACATCAGTTACGGGCCACAGCATTTTACCCTGATTATCAGTGGCATTGAGCCTGCTCCCCTTACTTCTGATTGGGTCGGTACTGATGACAACGAATGGTCAAATTCAGCCAACTGGAGCAACGGAATTCCTTCAACGGTAACAGATGTAATCATTCCTGGAAACACAGTCAATAAACCTACCCTCACTTCTGCTGCATTCTGCAATAATCTTACCTTGTCAGATGGGGCATCTATTCTGGGCAATAACCTGCTCACCGTTAATGGAACTTCAAGCGTTGAACGATTGATTACTAAAGATAAGTACCATTACATCAGCAGTCCGGTAAGTTCGGCAACGGCTGGAAGTGCTTTTCCTTTAACTGCATTTCTAAGATTCTATGATGAAACACACCCGACTGCACAGTGGGTAAATATTTACCAGAACGATTTAATGCAAACAGGCAAGGGTTACGCCGTTTTTGTTCCTGCGGAAACAGGCAAATCCACCGCAACCTTTAACGGGATACTAAACGATGGAGTAGTAAGCGTGAATAGTCTCAGTTTTACCGACAACAGCACCCCGCCTTACGATGGTTACAACTTAACCGGAAATCCTTACCCTTCTGCTATAGACCTTGAGAGTAGCGGTATAGTAAGAACCAACCTCGATGCGGCTGTGTATTTCTGGAATCCCGCACTTAACGATGGTTTAGGCGGCTATGCCTACTGGACAATTGGTGGAACCGGCGTAAACGGAGCGACGCAATATATTCCGGTTGCCCAGGGCTTTTTTGTAAAAGTTTCAGGGGTCGGTCTTACCGGAAGCCTTTCATTTAACAACACTACCCGAACGCACAACAGCCAGGCATTCTACAAAAATGGGCTTCCCAATACTTTACGGATAACCGCAAGTGGTGGCCTTTTCAGCGACGAAACAGTCCTCCGGTTTGCAGAAGGCACAACTCCGTTTTTCGACAATCAATCGGATGCCTGGAAACTACTGAACGATCAGGCAAACCAACTCTACACCCGTGCCGCCGATAATACCAAAC
>JAAXUD010000236.1 GCA_013336205.1 Lentimicrobium sp.
GTAGAAGAAAAAAAAGAGCTCCAATGTCAATTATTAAGCTGGAAAAGTTTCAATTTGGTGAAGAGATTTTAAAACGTTGACAATAATGAATAATTGGCGGTTCCAAATTTAATGGGTACAGGTAATATTTGTACCAGCACATCCAATTAAGATTCTGTCTAGGTCAGGGTCTTGAAACGTCGGATTTGCATCATTCTTTTCCAAAAATAAACGACATAAGAAAAATACTATTCGGGTAATTCATAATAATTATTTTTGGGATTTAATAAGCAGTAGTTGTACAGGCCATATAATCTGATGGTTATGCATTGATTTGACAAGATTTGATAAGACAGGTAACAAATATCCACCCTATTTGATATAATTGTCCACCGCCTTTACAATACTATGAATATACTTTTACCCTGCGATAAAAACAAGAAAACATGCTTGTGCAATTTTGTTAATATAATAAGATGACACTTGCATGAAGAAAACTAATTCACCAAGCATTAACCAAACATTAGCAAAAGGATTATGAGAAAATTAAATCTACTGCTGGTATTTATGCTGCTCACAGTCATGCAGGTACTGGCACAACGCACCATCACAGGTACAGTAACCAGTATGGATGACGGAGCGGGCATTCCAGGTGTTTCAATTATTATTAAAGGGACAACCCAGGGAACTACGACCGATATTGAAGGTAAGTACAGGCTGAGTGTACCAAAAGATGCTACCGCCTTGATTTATTCATATGTGGGTATGAAAAAACAGGAACTGGTAATTTCTGAATCCAACATTATGAATGTGAATTTGGAGAGTGAAGCCATTGACGTTGAAGGCGTAGTAGTCGTCGGATATGGTGTGATGCGAAAAAGTGATGTAACAGGAAGCGTTGGAAGGGTTAATGTGGCGGATCTTAAAAAAGTAACCACTATCGACGCAGCTCAGGCTTTACAGGGGAGAGTTGCCGGGGTTAATGTGATTTCAAATTCAGGAAACCCGGGTTCCGGTGTTAAGATAAGGGTACGAGGCATAGGAACCATTAATAACTCTGATCCACTTTTCGTTGTTGATGGTTTTCCTATGGGAGATATGAGCCACATTGCACCAAATGATATTGAAAGCATGGAAGTACTGAAAGATGCTTCCGCTACTGCTATTTACGGATCAAGAGGTGCAAACGGGGTTATTTTAGTTAAAACCCGTTCGGGATTAAAAGGGAAGAAATTTGAAGTTCAGGCCAATGTTCAGATGGGTATTTCGCAGGTAAACAAGAAACTGAAACTTGCTGATGCAACTGAATTTGCTAATGCCCGGGAAGAGATAGGCGCCACTGATGATATTATCAATTACGTTCTGGCGCAGCAGGAAGCTGGCAATTATTTAAAAGGAACCGACTGGCAGAAGGAAATTTACCGCCAGGGTTCAAATAACCGCTACAATGTCAGCATTCTGGGCAGCACTGAGGCTTATTCATACGACCACGGTTTTACTTATTCTACCGAAAATGGCACAGTGAAAGGCACCTACCTTGACAAACTGATGTTCCATTCAAACAACAACATCACTTTAACCAAAAATGTTAAGTTTGGTATGAATTTCAACTACGTGCATTATGAAAAGCCGGGCGACAGAACCGATTATTACAGCGGTACTATTCCTGGTGCGCTGCGTTCTGACCCGATTTCTGCTGCATGGGATGATTATACCGATTTCTATGGTGAAATTTATTACTCACAGGCAGCAACCAACCCGGCCTTATCCATTTACCTGGCAGGCAATGAAAAATACCTGGGAAACCGGGCCATGGCCAATGTCTATCTTCAGATCGATGATATTCTTACCAATGGTCTTTCATTCAGATCACAATTAGGAACACAACTGGATTTTGATGACCAAAAAACTTACAGTCCTCAATATTTCATAACCCCGACACAGAAAAATGACGAATCCTCTCTCTACCAGAAACGTCCGTATGGGTTTAATTGGGTAAACACCAATTATTTTTCCTACAATAAGCTGGTCAGTAAACTGAATATCAATGCAACCCTGGGTATGGAACTACAGGCCAGCCAATGGTCGGATATCTGGGCTACCGGATACGATGTTCCTGAAAATGCCGATTTACAATATCTCGGGGCACATAAAGATGCCGTGAAATTCAGTTTGGGCGGTGGTGCCAGTGAGAACCGTCTGTCATCCACTTTCCTGAGAGGTAATTTCTCCTGGGACAATAAATATGTAATCACCGGTACTATTCGCGCAGACGGAAGTTCAAAATTTACTCCTGAAAATCGTTGGGGCTATTTCCCGTCAGTTGCTGCAAGCTGGAATTTGAATAATGAAGAATTCATGGCTGGTTTAACCGACATATTGCCATCATTAAAACTCCGTCTGGGATGGGGTATTGTCGGAAATCAGGGAAGTGCCGGGAATTTTGACTATGTTTCGAGTGTAAATGGCGGATACATCTATGCATTGAACGGATTGCCTGTAGAAGGGGCTGTTCAGCTTCAGCTTGCAAATGAAGAACTGACCTGGGAAGGTGCCGAACAAATAAATATCGGTGTGGATTTTGGTGCTTTCAACAACCAGCTCACAGGAACTGTTGATTATTTTGTCCGTAATACGAACGATATGATTCTGCAGCGCCCGATACCTATGTATGCAGGTAAAAAGAAACCGGCTGTTAATGCAGGTACCATGCAAAATAAAGGAATTGAACTTGCGCTGAATTATGCAGAGGTAAAAGGAGATTTCAGATACGATATCGGCTTCAATGTTACTTTTATAAAAAATGAAGTTACCAGCCTGGCAGGTGGCGATCCGATCCGCGGAGGAGCTGCCGGACGTATGGGCAACTCAACAAAGACCGAAGTCGGAAGGGAAATTGCATATTTCTACGGCTATGAAACTGCAGGACTTTTCACAAGCCAGGAACAACTTGATGCTTATTCAATTGATGGTGTTCCCATTCAGCCGAATGCCGGACTGGGTGATGTTGTTTTCAAGGACTTGAATGGAGATGGAGCAATTACCGAACTTGACATGACCTACCTTGGAAGCGCGAGTCCCAAAATGACCGGTGGTTTCAATTTGAATCTGGGTTATAAGGGATTTGACATGGTTTTATTTATCAACGGTTCGTTTGGCAATGAAATAGTAAACTCTATGTACCAGACGCTCTACAGTTCGAAAATGTTCGAAACCAATATCAGTCAGGATATGGCTGTTAACCACTGGACACCTGAAAATCCAACTTCTGATGTACCCAGGCTCGATGCAGCCGATTTAAACAAGAACACAGAGAATTTCTCTGATCTTTATGTAGAAGATGGCTCCTATTTAAAGTTGAAAAACTTACAGTTTGGTTATTCACTTCCATCAAAAATAAATAAAAAGATGCACATTAAGAACCTTCGTGTTTTTGCTTCTTTCGATAATCTGTTGACAATTACAAAGTATTCCGGTTTAGATCCTGAGTTGTTCGGATTGTATGGAAATCCATTCTATTACGGTGTTGACATGGTAAATTATCCACAACCCCGTATGTATTCAGTCGGGCTTAATGTAACCCTTTAAAACTAAAATGGATCATGAAACAGCCATAATCGGGAAACACAACATGCAATGATTCCAGGTTTTTAATGGCATAATCAAGACCTTCAATAAATAAAAAAAATGACACAGATGAAAAAAATAACAAACTTAATAATAGCAGCAGCATTTTCAATTATGCTCTTCGGCTGCGACAAGTTTCTGGATATTGAGCCTCAGGGCGCAGAAAACAGCGGAAATTTCTTTGATACAAAAGAGAACGGACAACGCGCGATTATCGGATTATACGATATGCTGCAACTTGATGAAGGAGCTGGTCCTGATGGTCAATGGATGGGCCACCACCACGATTTTTTCATGGGCGATCTCCGTTCAGATGATGCCGAAAAAGGCAGCAATGATGGTGATTACGGAACAATGTGGGAGATGGTGGAATATACCATGACTTCCCAGATTGGATTTTCAAGTGATTTCTGGATTCATGGATACTGGGGCGTTTCACGTGCCAATTATGCACTTGACAATCTCCCTACAGTTACCTGGGACCCCGCTGTCCGCGACCGTCTGATTGGAGAAGCTTCCTTTATCAGGGCTTATTTTTACTGGTACCTGGTGCGTATGTATGGCGGTGTACCTTTGTTTACCACCTCTGTTAGCCCATCTGAATTTGGCAATGTTAAGCGCGCAAGTCTGAATGAGTGTTATACCCAGATTGCCAAAGACCTTAATGCAGCCATCGAATTACTGCCTGAAAAAAGTGGCATGCCCGTAACTGAAACCGGACGCGCTACCAAAGGTGCAGCAAGGGCACTGCTGGCCAGAATTTACATGTACCAGATTGGAACAGACATAGCAAACACCATCACCTGGCAACAGGTATACGACCTGACCAACGACGTCATTACATCCGGGGAATATGGCCTGATGTCCAATTACGCGAAATTATGGGAAACTGAAAACGAGAACAATGAAGAATCAGTTTTTGAAGTTCAGTTTGGTATCGGTGCAAGCGATCAGGCCCCGGCTTCGATCGGAACCAATTGTTACAATTTCCAGGGCAACCGTAAGGATGATTCAGGATGGGGCTTTAATAATCCAACCCCTGATTTGTTTGATGCCTATAATTTTGATGTTACGAACGACCCACGTCAGTCATGCGTGTTCTATGGTGAAAAATACAACAACGGCATTCTTTATGGTGTTAAAAAGAAATACGACCGCAATGAACAGGGGTCTGACTGGTTGAGCAGAAAAGCTGCACTCCCTGAAAAGCCTGCACTTGCCAAGGCATGTGACCGCAATGTTAAAATTATCCGCTATGCCGATGTTCTCTTAATGCATGCTGAAGCTGCTTACCATACCGGCAACATAGGCGAAGCACAGGATAAAGTTAATACTGTAAGGGCAAGAGCACGCAACAGCACTTATTGCATGGGTTATGCCGAAGGAAAAATGGATTACAGTGCAGCACCGGAATCGGTAAATCTTCCTGATATTACATCTTCCGGCGAACAGCTTTTACAGGATATCTGGAAAGAGCGTCGCCTGGAACTGGCCATGGAATCACTCCGTTTTTATGATTTGGTCAGAACCGGCCGTTATTTTGATTTGATGGATATAGAGAAAAATCAGAAACGTGCACCAGGACTCACTTATGGTTTGGGCGACAAAGCTTACAAACAATTCCCCGACCTGAAAGCCAACGGTATAGCTAAATCAATTCTGGGCCCTGAAGGTCACAGAGTGCCTTTAATGCCAATACCTCAGACAGAAGTACAGGCCTGGGGTCTGGAACAAAACCCGGGAT
>JAAXUD010000769.1 GCA_013336205.1 Lentimicrobium sp.
CTCAGATTTCCCATAACCAAGGCCGCGTTTGGCGGCAAGCTCATCATCGGGATGAACCTGAATAGAAAGATAATCAGCCGCATCGATAAATTTGACAAGTATTGGGAATTCATCACCAAAACGCTCATATACAGCATCTCCGACCAGATCGCCCATATAAACTTCAACCAGTTCATTCAACTCATTACCAGCCAGAAATCCATTGACTATGCCGGTTTGATTTTCTTCAACACCCGACATAACCCAAACTTCTCCACAATTGGGCAAAGGTGAAAAGTCAATTCCCAAAACCGATTTTACTTTATTACCACCCCAGATTTTATCTTTGAGCACTGGCTTAAATTTCAATGGATATAGCTGATTTTCCATACCTTAGGATTACTGAACCGTTGTTGATGCTTTCTCTTACCGGGGTAAAATTACAATTAAAATCATTCATTCAAATAGTCAATCACTTATTGGTATTTTTGTATCAGCAAGAATTCAATCAATTTTAAATATTTTTAATAAGTTGGCTTTGCATTTAGCCTGATAAATAAATAATGGCAGAAGAAAGAAAGAAACATCTTAAAAAGCCGGACTGGCTGAAAATTAAGCTGCCCGGAGGAAAAAATTTTGCTTCGGTCAAAGAAATTGTTGAAGGCAAGAAGCTGCACACCATCTGCGCCAGCGGCAATTGTCCGAATATGGGTGAGTGCTGGAACGCCGGGACTGCTACTTTTATGATTCTGGGAGATATCTGCACCCGATCCTGCCGGTTTTGCGCTACAAAAACCGGACGGCCACTTCCGGTTGACAATGGAGAACCTGTGCGCCTCGCCGAATCAATCAGGCTGATGAAACTCAGACATTGTGTAATCACTTCCGTTGACCGCGACGACCTCCCTGATGGTGGTGCTGAACATTGGGCTGAATGTATCCGGCAGATTAAACGGTTAAATCCCGGTGTAAGCATCGAAGTGCTGATTCCGGATTTCAATGGAAATACAGCCCATCTGAACCTGATAATTCATGAAAAACCGGAAATTATCTCTCATAATCTGGAAACGGTAAGACGCCTGACACCTCAAATACGGAGTGCCGCCCGCTATGAGCGCAGCCTTTCAGTGCTTAAACACATTGCATCTTCCGGCTTAAAAGCCAAATCAGGGATTATGGTCGGTATCGGCGAAACGGAATCAGAAGTGTTTGAGACAATGAATGATTTATTAGCTGCGGGAGTCAGTGTTATGACCATAGGTCAGTATCTGCGTCCTACCCTTGATCACCTTCCGGTGGAGGAGTATATTACCCCTGAAATTTTTGAAAAGTACCGCATAGCCGGGATTGAAAAGGGATTCCGGCATATGGAGAGCCGGCCATTGGTAAGATCATCGTACCATGCGGAGAAACATGTGGAATAAATTAATGTTGCAGGGACACGACGCGTCTATGTGGACACGACGTGTCGTGTCCATACAACGAATGTTTGAATGGTAAATTTCTACCAGACAATGGTCACCACCGATTTTGCCGGGATGGTATAACTGAAATTATTTTTATTCTGGCTTACGGTAAAGGCCTGATCAGCATTATTATCGTTACAGGCTACCAGCACCTTTGTTCCATTGGTATTCTGAAATCCAACAGCAGAAAAACTACTTAGAGTCTGCGGTAACGCAGTAGCTATGCGGACTGCACCAGCTTTTATAAACTTAGAGAAATGGGCAATGGCATAATATTCCTCGTTCTTCGTAACCAGGCCACTTCCTGAATTTATCGTAATTACACCCCGGCAATTGTTGCAACCGTTGTTTTGTGGTCCGTAATTCTCATCCAGGGCCAGGTTCCAGAGCAATGCATTTTTCGACCAGTTAAGCGCTGTTCCGATAAAAATGTTATTCATATTCCACATCAGGTTATCGGAAAAGTCAGTTGCCCAGGCACCACCCGAAATTTCGGTAAAGTAAAGTCCTTTGTCAGGATGTGCATTGTGCACCGTGCTCATGGCAGAAACATTACCGGCATAAGCATGGAAGGCAGAACCAGCCACATAATTTGAGGCATCCGC
>JAAXUD010000770.1 GCA_013336205.1 Lentimicrobium sp.
ATGGTAACAAACATGGTAACAAGTGGCAACAAGGGAAGGAACCAATGATTTGTAACTTATTGATTTTTATGGGCCGTGGAGGATTCGAACCTCCGACCAATTGATTAAGAGTCAACTGCTCTACCGGACTGAGCTAACGGCCCTCGCAGGGTTTCTTATACCATAACAGGCTACTAAAATTCAAACCAAATTTTGTTTTGTCCCTTCACAAATGCTTTTCCTCTGCTATACTTTTATCAAGGGCGGCATAAAGCCCTATCTATCAGAAGGAGGTGTTGATGACATGTACTTCATGAATATTTGCACATGGTCTCCGGAAGATGAAAAATACACCCTGGAAGAGCGCAGTTTCTCCCCCAAGTATGTGGTCTCCATGGATGACTTTTGGAAAGATACCATAGAAGGGGTGAGGCATTTATATATCACCGACTTTTTGTTGGCCGATAACTTATAACAGACATCTTTCATCAAAAAAAAACTGAGAGATGAGAGATGAGAAGTACGAGAGTTGAACCAGGGCCAATCCCCTTCGAACCCGGTGAAAGTTAAACAGCGCTCCACTTCGAACCTGGTGGAAGTCAGGCAGCGCTCCGCTTCAATGAAGCAGGATGCTGCAATCCATGTTGTTTTAACTTCACCCAAATTATTGCTTTTATCCAGTGTTTTATTTATCTTTGTGAACTGATTATACGATAATTTGGTATGACTGGTTCCCAAAATAGCAAAATAGACATCGTTTTATCGCTTTACAAGAATATCCGTTCGGTGTTCAGGCTGATAGATGTGGCCATGCTTACCGGAGAGACTGATATGCTGGTGTTAAGTAAAAAGCTTAATTATTATGTAAGGAAAAAACAGATCGGGAATCCCCGTAAAGGGATTTACGCTAAACCGGGATACGACCGGGTAGAATTGGCCTGCTGTCTTTATACGCCCTGCTATATTTCACTTGAATATGTGCTGCAGCAAAAAGGCATAATATTTCAGTACGATACACAGATTACGGCTGTTAGTTATCTAAGCCGGATTACAACAATCGGGGATCAATCCTATCGATACAGAAAACTAAAAGGGGAGTTGCTGGTGAATACCGCAGGTGTTGTACAACTGCCAAACATGGTGAATATAGCTGTCGCCGAAAGGGCATTTTTAGATATGCTTTACCTGTCACCCGGATTCTACTTCGACAATATCAATTCTCTTGATAAATCATTGATCAGAAATTTGCTACAGATATATCAATCTGCTGCGCTGACAAAAAGGGTCGAAAAACTACTTCAACATGTTTGAAATAAACCGGCATAAATTTTTTCTTGTACAGCTTCTTAAGGATATTTATTCCGATCCGGAACTGGCTGTTTGGCTGGGGTTTAAAGGCGGAACAGCCTTAATGTTCTTTTATGATCTGCCACGCTTTTCAACAGATCTTGATTTTGACCTGTTGGATATTGAAAAGGAAGAAGAAACATATAATAAGGTTAAAAAAATAGTCCTGAAGCATGGTGCTATTTTCGATGAAGCAAAAAAGTTTTACGGTCCGCTTATCGTGTTAGATTATGGCAAAAGTGAGCGTAAGTTGAAAATTGAAATTTCAAACCGGAATTTTGGCAGCAGGTTTGAAATTAAGAACCTATTGGGATTTAGTGTAAAGGTAATGGTAGCGCCGGATATGTTTGCGCACAAGCTTTGTGCATTGCTTGACCGCGTTGCGCTTACTAACCGTGATATTTTTGATGTATGGTTTTTCCTGAATCGGCAGTTCCCGATAAATAAGTTAATTGTTGAAACACGAATGGGCGTTTCACTTGAAGCACACATTGAAAACTGCATAAGTCATCTTAATAACATGAAGACCAGGCATATACTGGATGGCCTCGGTGAATTGATGAATTCAGAAACAAAGCACTTTGTGAAAACAAACCTCCTTACAGAGACCATTAGTCTATTGCAATTCTATCAGAGATTTCCAATAACTAACCACTAATTGTGGAGATGGTGTGGAAAAGGAAAAAGGAGAAACCGCTCAATGCGAAGGAGCAATTTGCGAGGG
>JAAXUD010000771.1 GCA_013336205.1 Lentimicrobium sp.
ATCGGGATGGGGCCTTGGAGTCAAAGTTTCTTTTACTTTATCCGGACAACAATGCTGAAAAATAAATAATGGTTCATCTGTGCACATCCATATCTAAATAACCTGGAATATAAATGGCAAAATTCCGGCCATTTCAAAGAAACCATCTATCTATCTGACTATCAATATTATTAATGTTAATTTGATGTTGATAAAATCTTTCCGGCCAAAGGCAGGAAGCCTGTAAAATGAGTTAATTTCGCAATAGCAAAGTCTGTAACTTATTATTTTACAGCGCTGTTTATGGATAGTATACAGGTTAAATCTAAGCCCTGGATTTATGAAAAAGTTCAACAGAGTATTGATATTGATTTTAATTATATCGTTCGGATATAACACGATCAATGGACAGATTACCAGCAAGGGACTTGAGAGCCTCTCTCCGCAGGTAAAGGCAGCTTTCCAGAAAAAATATGCTTCCACCAGTGAAGAAAAGTGGACGATGGTCGATAATAGCATCCTTATCTCATTTAAATCAGGCAATGATTTCTTTGATGCATTTTTTGATGAAAACGGAACCTGGTTAAGGTCTGAACTGGCTATTTTATTTCAACAGCTTCCAAAGCCGGTGCAGGATAGTCTGACTTCAGGCGAATTCAGCAACTGGGAAAAAGGCAGCGTTTATAAAGTTGATTTACCCGGTGCTGATGAAAATTACAAAATCTATGTATACAGCAAAGACTGGAATGAAATGGAAGTAAACTTTGACAAGTCAGGCAAAAGGATTTTGTGAAATAAAGGATAAAGGCAACAGGCATCGCGGACCAAAATGATGGCAGACGAGATTCAGTCGGGAAACCGCTATAAACGAGAGATGAGGGAATTGCAGATTGAGCTGATCAAGCTGCAGAAATGGATTCAGGATCAGCAACTGCGCCTCGCCATTATTTTCGAAGGCCGGGATACCGCCGGCAAAGGAGGCGCCATCTACCGCTTCACCCGGTATCTGAACCCAAGGGCTATGCGGGTAGTTGCCTTACCTAAACCTACCGAGTTAGAAAAAGGGCAGTGGTTTTTTCAACGTTATATTAAAGAGTTACCCAATCCCGGAGAGATTGTCTTTTTTGACCGCAGTTGGTACAACAGGGCTGTGGTTGAACCGGTGATGGGTTTTTGCACCAAAGAACAATATGAATTATTCCTGAAACAAACCCCGGTTTTCGAACAGATGTTGCTTGAAGATGGCATTATACTTATCAAATTCTGGTTCTCGATTAATATTGTTGAGCAGAAAGTCAGGATAGAAGACCGTATTCAAAACCCGCTTAAAATGTGGAAACTAAGCACGGTTGACCTGAAAGCCCAGCAGATGTGGGATGAGTTTACAAACTTCAAGAATGAAATGTTCCTGCACACCCACAGTGCTGAAAATCCATGGGTAATTGTAAAAGGCAACCACAAACCAACCGCCCGCATCGAGACCATGCGCTATGTGCTGGCAAAGATGGATTATCCTGAAAAAGCTGAAGCAAAAGTATCATTTAACCCGGATCCGGAGATTATCAATCTGTTTGATCCATCGATGATCTGAAGAGGGGTCAGGGGACTGAGATTTGCTGAGAATGACAAGGGATAGTGAAAGGAATTTCCAATACCTAATGTCTAATTTCCAAAGGCATTGTACTGCATTTTGAAGTTGTATGGAAGTGACAGACTTCAGGCTCTCCTTGTCTCCATTTCCCCTGGTCTCCTTGTCTGCCAATCCGAAGACGGAGATTTTCAGATTAAGTCAGTGCCCTGAGCAAAAAGGGACGAGGGACGCAAAAAATGGGACGAGGGACGGTTTTTCCATGCCCCATGCTCCAAGCCCTGTGCTCTGAGCCCTGTGCCCTGTGCTCTGTGCCCTGAGCCAATTACCGGAATACAAACACCTGAACCTTTTCTCCTTTTTTTACGTATCCCCTGAACATCCCGGAAGTATTGAAAGGCATGGCGATATTTCCATCTTTATCCAGGGCGATGAGACCGCCTGTAGCACCCTGAGATTTCAGTTTATCATCAATGATAAAC
>JAAXUD010000772.1 GCA_013336205.1 Lentimicrobium sp.
TGCTGACTGACAAGCCGGTTATTTATGTTTGCAATGTTGATGATTCCTCTGCTGTAAAGGGAAACAAATATGTAGATATGTTCCGGGAGGCCGTAAAAGGAGATAATGCAGAAGTGCTGGTTGTTGCCGGTGCGCTGGAAGCTGAAATTGCTGAACTTGAAAGTGCTGACGATCGCATTGTATTCCTTGAAGATGCCGGACTGAGTGAACCCGGAGTTAATAAACTGGTTCGTTCAGCGTATGCAATTCTGAATCTCAGGTCATTTTTTACAGCCGGCCCAATGGAAGTCCGTGCCTGGACCATAAAAAAAGGAATGACTGCACCACAGGCTGCCGGAGTTATCCACAGCGATCTGGAACGTGGTTTTATCCGCGCCGAAGTTATGAAATACAAGGATTTTATTGAATTAAAGACTGAGCATGCCTGCCGCACTGCCGGTAAATTATTCGTCGAAGGGAAAAACTACGTGGTTGAAGACGGTGATATTCTGAATATCAGGTTTAATGTGTAAGTAAATAAGCAGATTTGAGAATTTGAAAATAGGAAGGATGGAAGGATGGAGAAATGGAAGGATGGAAAGATGGAAGGATAGTCGTAAAGACGCGATGCTTCGCGTCTGGAAAGATTCTTACCCCTCAAAAATACAGCGGATGAAACTTAACCCCTTTTTTACTGAATTCCAGTGTTGGCATCGGGAATTTGAAAATGCCGAGATATTTCAGCAACAGATTTAAGGTTGGCGATCGTGTTTTAATTCTCGACAGATCAATATCAGGGGCGAAATAAAACTGACGGTATCGGTCAAAATAGGGTAGGGGCACCCCGTCAATTTCTGCCGGATTTGAACTGGCCCCGATCATACCTTCTCCACCATAGCCAGCAGATACATTCAGCCACTTAGGAAAGCGTGATTCCTTCTTTAAAAAAGAATGAATATTTCCTGAAATCCAGAATGTCTGGCCATTGTAATCCTTAATTACTCTTTCAAGATATGTACTACCCAATAAGTCAGGTCGGTATTGGGCATAATCGGTAAAGTGGACAGACCATTTTATCTGAAACCGCTGTTCATCCCAGATTAACTGCTGACTTATAAAAGCAGCGCTTCCGAATGTATTGGCCAGCAGATCGCCTCCTGAGGCTCCCCATTCAGCTGAAAATCCATCCAGGATTTCAATGACTGTCAGGTAAACAAACCCAAGGCTACCGCCATACCAGGCAGATTTCCGTTTATCAACACCTGCCCACCTGAACGACTCATAACCTACCATTCCAATGTAATAGGTCGAGGTTGCATGACCACATTTGTCAAGTTGCAGCCATTCATCATTGTCATTAATAAAGTGAAATGAAGATTGGGGGTAGTCTTTATACCAAAGCTGGTAAAGCCCGTACATGGTTCCTATGTAAACAGCAGAACCTCCGGCAATTAAAATAGTTAGTCTTTTTTTATTTATACCTGTGTTCGTGCTATCTGTCGATAATGAGTCAGGTTTTTGTCCCTTAGCAGATGAAATAAACAGCAAAAGGAAAAATAAAAGAAAGGTTGTTTTTATGAATTTTTTAGTGGCCATGCTTTTCTTCAACGATAAAAGGCCTGAGGATTTCAAGAGCAGCAGTTTTCTTTTGTGCCAGCAAAGCAGGTGTTTTTGCTTCGGCAAGAAAACGCAGGTATGGCTCAGTATTTGACGGCCTGACATTAAACCACCACTCCCCAAATTCAATCCGGTAGCCATCGAAATCAAAAAAGGCAGCTGGATTCTCTTCTTCACAGAAGGTTTGCTTCAATGCTTCCATTGCCTCAGCTTTCTTATCGATGTGAAAGTTAATTTCCCCGGTTCCATAATAATTGCTGATACTGCTGATTAGTTGCGATAGCGTGATACCCCTGGTGAGGTGTTTTTTTACCTCACCAAGGATAATTAACGCAGCTACATAAGCAGAATCAGAATAATAGAAGTCACGGAAATAATAGTGACCGGCAAGTTCTCCCCCGAACAACCCATCAATCTCGCGGAGTTTTAGCGCGGCAAAAGCACGGCCAAC
>JAAXUD010000773.1 GCA_013336205.1 Lentimicrobium sp.
AGAAAAACCCGCTGAAGATCTGATTTGTTTTTCGGAACGCGAAATAGAAGTACTGGGCTTTGTATGCAAAGGTTTGTCTACAAAAGAAATAGCTGATAAAATGTTTATCAGCAGCCGTACAGTAGAAAAACACCGGGCAAACCTAATGACAAAAATCGATGCCAAGAATATTATTGAGGTCATTATTTATGCCGTAAAGCACAAGCTTATTGATATCTGAACCCCGGAAGTTATTGGCTAATCAAGCTTAAGAACGGCAAGGAAGGCTGTTTGAGGAACTTCAACATTTCCTACCTGGCGCATCCGCTTTTTCCCTTTTTTCTGCTTCTCCAGCAGTTTGCGCTTTCGGGTAATATCTCCGCCATAGCATTTTGCGGTTACATCTTTTCGCACAGCTTTTACAGTTTCACGTGCAATAACTTTAGCACCGATCGCTGCCTGAATGGCAATGTCAAACTGTTGCCTGGGAATCAGCTCTTTTAATTTGGAACACATTCTCCGGCCAAAGTCATAGGCGTTATCCTGATGTATCAGGGTTGATAGCGCATCCACCGGCTCACTGTTAAGCAATACATCAAGTCTGACCAGTTTTGCCTGTTTATATCCGGTGATGTGGTAATCGAAAGATGCATATCCTTTTGAGATACTCTTCAGCTTGTCATAAAAGTCAAAAACAATTTCACCCAGCGGCAATTCAACTGTAAGCTCGATTCTGTTGCTGGTCAGATAAATCTGGTTTTTCAAGGCACCGCGTTTGGTGATGCAAAGCGTCATAACAGCACCAACATATTCTGCTTTTGAAATTATCTGAGCTGTAATGTATGGCTCCTCAATGTACTCAAGGTAATTAGGTGCAGGCAATCCCGATGGATTGTGTACTTCAAGCACTTCGCCTTTGGTGGTGTATGCTTTGTAAGAAACGTTAGGGACGGTTGTAATCACATCCATATTAAATTCCCGGTCAAGCCTCTCCTGAATAATTTCCATATGAAGCAATCCAAGAAATCCACATCTGAATCCAAAACCCAGTGCAGCGGATGATTCCGGTTCAAAAACGAGCGATGCATCATTCAATTGCAATCTTTCCATTGATGCGCGCAATTCTTCATAGTCATCAGCATCAATAGGATAAATACCTGCGTAAACCATGGGTTTTACGTTGGTAAACCCTTCAATGGCTTTCTCACAAGGCCTTTTTACATGGGTAATGGTATCGCCGACTTTAACCTCGCGTGATGTTTTTATACCTGAAATAATATAGCCTACATCGCCTGCACTTAATGTATTGCGCGGTTGTTGGGTCAGTTTGAGCACACCTATTTCATCGGCATTGTACTCCTTACCTGTAGCATAAAATTTAACAAAATCTCCTTTGGTTACCTGACCGTTGAAAATCCTGAAATAAGCAATAATTCCCCGGAATGAATTAAAAACCGAGTCAAAAATAAGCGCCTGTAAAGGAGCGTCAGGATCTCCAGTCGGAGCTGGTACTTTGTTTATAATTGCTTCCAGAATTAAATCGATACCCATTCCGGTTTTGCCGCTGGCCCGGATAATGTCTTCCGGTTTGCAGCCGATCAGATCTATAATCTGCTCTTCCACATCTTCCGGCATGGCATTGTCCATGTCCATTTTGTTCATGATGGGAATGATCTCGAGATCATGCTCCAGGGCGAGGTATAAATTGGAAATTGTTTGAGCCTGAATGCCTTGAGTTGCATCAATGATCAGAAGCGCCCCTTCACAGGCCGCAATTGACCTGGATACTTCATAGGAAAAATCCACATGGCCGGGAGTATCAATCAGATTCAATTTATAATCAACATTGTTGAAAGTATACTCCATCTGAATTGCATGGCTCTTTATTGTAATGCCACGCTCACGCTCCAGGTCCATATCGTCAAGCACCTGGGCCTGTTGATCACGCCCTGTGATTGTTCCTGTAAATTCAAGTAACCTGTCGGCAAGTGTACTCTTGCCGTGGTCTATGTGTGCAATTATGCAAAAATTACGCGTATTTTTCATCGATGCAAATTTAATGCGAAT
>JAAXUD010000237.1 GCA_013336205.1 Lentimicrobium sp.
CAAAACAGGGCAAGCCTGTGGCATCTCCGCTTAAAAAGCAGCATTTTATGACTAAAGAAATTCAAATGGTGCGCACCTGATACAGGCGATAAATTTTTAAAAATTCTATCGGCCCCGGGCAAAAATTCAGTTTAAAAAATTTTCCGGCTTTTCAATATGACAGATTATAATGATCCGTCAAGAAGCGGCCTGAATTCGGGTGTTCAGTTCAACAACATAAACTTAACAGGCAGGTTCATGCTGACCCTTACCGGCTTTCCGCGCTGTTTGCCCGGATTCCACCGCGGCATTTCACTCACCACCCTCAGCGATTCTTCGGTGCAACCTCCTGATACGCCCCTCAGCACCGCAATGGATGAGATACTGCCATCGGTTTCAACAACAAACGTGATGTAAACTGTTCCGGTAATTCCGGCTTCTCTGGCTGCAACCGGATATTTTGTGTTGTCGGAAAGATATTTCATCAGGGCAGCATAACCCCCTGGAAATTCGGGCATTGTCTCCGCCACTACAAAAATCTCAGGTTCTCCGGTATCTGGATTCTCAGGAATTAATTCGGGAAGTTTCCAGGGCTCAATTTTATCGTCAGGATTAATTTCGGTTTTAATCTCAATATCCGGAAGGTCTTTGGTCTTGTTGTCTACCTCTTTTAAAAGGGTAGTTATCAATGGCTTTGGAATATCAGGTTTCTTTTCAGCGAAAATTTCAATAATTTCGGATTCAGGCTCCAGGCTGGTGCGGGGCGGCAGGATAATATTGCGGTTATCCGGGGTTTTCCATTCAAAGGCTGCAAGCGCAGCACTGATGGCAATAATAAGTCCCAATTGAAAAAAGACCGGGCGTTTACGCTCAAGGTCGGCGCTGTTGGTTTTCCGGGATTCCATGGTTGTTTGTTTTAGTGTGAATAACGGGTTGCTTTAAAGATGCAATTCACATTTCGATTCCATAAACTGATGAAAAATATTTCAGCTGTTTATCCTTAGTGCCTGAAAACAAATCCCTCCCGGAAAACACAGTAACCTAAAACCCCTTGCTAAAGTAACGTTAAAGCATCGGGTATATTCTATAAAACCGAATATTTGCCCCCTGATTTTTAAACTATAGGAAAAAACCCGCTGTTATTAATGTTTGAGGTGAGTGGTAAAAAGGGATCTGCAACGAATCGGGCAGAACACTTTTTGAAAGCAGTCGCCGTTATTAATCCGAAAACAGGGCATTAGTTTGACTCTTCATTTTTCAATCCTTACATTTGTCAGATAAAATCCCGCCAGATGACTTATTCATTAACTGAAGGTAAACTCAGCGATCACCTCAGTGATGAGGAGTTGGTGGAGTTTTTCAGGGAATCGGGTAACCGGGAGATTATTGGCGAACTGTTCAAGCGATACACACACCTGGTTCTTGGGGTATGTTATAAATACCTGGGCAACCATGAAGATGCCCGCGATACAGCCATGGGGGTTTTCGAAAGCCTGTTTTCATCACTAAATAAATACGAAGTCCGTAATTTTAAGTCATGGCTTTTTACTGTTACTAAAAGTCACTGTGCGCAGGTGCTGCGTGAACGGAAAAAAGACTTTATCACCATACGCTGGGAAGATAATCTTTTAGGTGAGGTTATGGAAAATGGCGGGTTTTCGCATCATAATGCTGATGAAGAAACAGAAGAGCGAATCCGGAAACTTCACAGGGCAGTCGGCAATTTATCGCCAGGCCAGCAGCAATGCATACTGCTGTTTTATTTTGAAGGCAAATCATACCAGCAGATAACGGAAACGACAGGCCTTAACCTGAATGAAGTAAAAAGCTTTATTCAGAACGGTAAAAGAAACCTGAAAAACGCATTGGAGCAAAATCTTTATTGAACACAGTAATGGAATTTAAAAGAGATCAACATCTTTTTTCACCTTCAGGATGCCTCTCGGAAGAGGGCCTTCTCCTGCGAAAGTTGGGTTTACTTTCAGAGGATGACCTCAGGGAGTCAGAGAAGCACCTTGAGTCCTGTGAGCTCTGTTCTGCAGCCGCGGAGGGTTTTGCGCTGGCCGATTCTGTATTGTTCTCGAGAGATGTTGCCGCATTGAATGCTGATCTTGAAAGCACGCTATTAAACATTGGTGAAAAAAATCCGGAAACGGAACCGGCTGATATTAAAGGCATTCAAGGTCCTCAATACCCCAGGATGAGCGCAGACGAAATCAGGAACTTTACGAAGAAAATTAAAGAAAGTTCTACCTATCCGGCCGGGGTTCAAGCTCAAAAAAATGTTGAACCTGAGAAAAAACCCGGCAGCATAAGCTTTTGGCGGGGGCACAGAACTGAACTAATCGCTGCAGGTATACTCTTGCTAATGGCGGTAGGAAGCTGGCAGATTTTCTTTCAGTATAAAAAATCCGACAATTCAGGTAAGCTTGCAGTGGTAACTGAGACTTCAGACACTGTAAATGAAAATGCCTATACGAATGAAACTGAAACCAGAATTGCCAGTGATTTAAAAACGGAAAAATTACCGGCTTCTCCTGCAAGAACTGAGCAAAATAAAACATTAATAAAAGAAAGCCGTGAGCTCTTGATTTTTGAAGATGATGCAGAAGTAAGTGAATTGGTCATAGATACAAATACTCTCCCGCTTATTGCTGCAGAGGCAGAAATAGCTGAGTTATCTCCTGCAATAGCCGAAACTGTCGTTCAGGAAGACATGGCTGTAAATCCAGCCGGAATGGTTGCCAGAAAGTCGGCATCCGGGATGGATAATAAGGCAATGCCTGAAGCTGAAGAAGAGATGTCAGAATCTGAGATTTTTACAGTTGTGGAAGAAACTCCACAATTCCCAGGAGGGGATGAAATGCGCTTAAGATTTTTATCAGAAAATCTAAAATATCCGCAGGCCGCGCGCGAGGCTTCCGTACAAGGCACTGTATATATTTCATTTGTGATTGAAGCCGATGGAACCATAACAAATACAAGGATTGTACGCGGTATTGGCCAGGGTTGTGACGAGGAAGCGCTGAGGGTAATTCAGCTAATGCCCAAATGGCAGCCAGGAAAACAAAGAGGGAAACCAGTCAGGGTGCAGTTCAATATGCCAGTCAGATTTTCGCTGGCAGGATAGTTGCATTTAAAAATTGTTAAAAGTGTTCCCTTTTTAAAATAATTCCTATATTTTTGCGGGTGACACCTTCAGGGATAATTGATTGCATGATAAAATGCAATTTTTGGTTAATTTAATTTCAAATACCTATACTCATTTCTACCAGACAGAGAAATGAGTGTTGTAGATTTTTGCAGTAAAACAAGCTATAAGCTGAAAAAATAAATAAGCATGAACATTAAACGTTTCCTATTAATTCTTATCACGGCAGGTCCGGTATTGTTCTTTAATGCCGCATCAGGGCAAAATACCCCAATCAACACCCCCGGTGATACCACTAAAAATTACGTTGAATTTGTAAAGGATGACTTTATTGCGGCCTCTTTAGACAGCCTGGCAAATCTGAAATTCTTCGAGGGTTACGATTGTGCATCGGCGGCGGAGATTGAAAATATTTTCGGGTTTAATGCTGGTTTTGTACCCGTCTATGCCGACTCTGTTTACTACAACCGCTTAAAAAAATTAGATGCAGAATCTCCTATTGATCTCAAGTACAATCAGTATGTTAAAGATTATATAGAACTCTACGCTTTTAAGAAAAGAGCTCTTACAGAGCGGGTTATGGGATTGGCGCAGATTTATTTCCCCTTGTTTGAAGAATACCTTGACAAGTACAATATGCCGCTGGAGTTGAAATATCTGGCCATTGTTGAATCGGCATTAAATCCGGTTGCCAAATCACCGGTCGGTGCCTCCGGATTGTGGCAGTTTATGTATGGTACAGGCAAAAGCTACAACCTGCAGTTAACCTCCCTGGTTGATGATCGTCGTGACCCCCTGAAATCAACGATTGCCGCGTGCCAGCATATGACGGATTTATACAAGATGTACAACGACTGGCTGTTGGTTCTGGCTGCGTACAATTCCGGAGCAGGTAATGTAAATAAAGCCATCCGGCGGTCGGGTGGCAAACGGGACTTCTGGCAAATCCGCCCATTTCTTCCGCTAGAAACCCGCGGCTATGTTCCGGCTTTCATAGCCGTTAACTACGTGATGAGTTATGCTGCCGAACATAATCTCAGGGCAGTTCAGCCCAGGTTTTACCATTATGAAATAGACACTGTTATTGTCAGAGACGTATTAACATTTTCGCAGATTTCAGCCATGTTAAATCTGCCTTCCGAAGAAATTCAATTTTTAAATCCATCATTTAAAAGTGGCGTAATTCCTGCAACCAAGGGAAATCCTTATGTATTGAGACTGCAAAAAAAGAATATTCCGGATTTTGTCAATAACGAAGCTCAGCTATACGCATACCGCACCCAGTCAGAACTTGAGAAAGAACAGGTGCTGAGTATGATGAAAACCGTTACCACCGCCGAATATCATAAGGTCAAAAAGGGTGAATCCCTGGGCTCGGTCAGCAAGAAATACCATTGTTCGGTCAGCGAACTTAAGCGTTGGAACCACCTGAAATCAACCAACTTAAAGGTCGGTCAGCGGCTTGTGGTCAGGCCTGAAAGTTCTATGCCGGTCCAGATGGCCTCTGCAAAAACAACAACAGACAGCCCCAGGCAGGTGACAGCTGATAAAACTGCACTTGCTTCCGTTGATACCAGTGTTACTTCAAAGCAGCCTGCAGCCGAAAAAGATACAGCGCATACAATTGCAAAGACAAAAGTTGAAAATAAATACCACAAAGTTAAATCGGGCGAAACGCTTGGCCGGATCTCCGAAAAGTACAATGCCTCCCTTGCTGACCTGAAAAAATGGAACAAGATTAAAGGAAGTACCATTCATGTTGGCGACAGACTTGTTGTTGGAAAAATTGAAGTTACCGAGCAGATAGCAGTAACCCAAACCGAAGCAAAACCAAAAACCAAACAAGCTGCAAAAAACCTTGACTTCATCTATTACACTGTACGCCAGGGTGATACATTGTGGAAAATAGCCCAGAAACACGATGGAACTACCGTAGATCAAATCAGGAAACTCAATAATATTTCCAATGACAAATCACTGAAGCCCGGACAAAAAATTAAAGTAGCGGTGGCTTCCTGATTCTAAAATATTATCAGCAGGCTGCTGAAACTAATAGCCAGGACACATTTAAAGCTATGTTCCTGGCTTTTTTATTATTTTAGAATCAGGAAGCCACCGCTACTTTAATTTTTTGTCCAGGCTTCAGTGATTTGTCGTTGGAAATATTATTGAGTTTCCTGATTTGATCTACCG
>JAAXUD010000238.1 GCA_013336205.1 Lentimicrobium sp.
TCAAGTGGTTGATGACGTATTGGAAAACACGAAAGGTTCAATCATTTAATCGGATTTTCCCCCATCTGAATTGTATATTTCGCTTTGAAGTTAATTTAATTTACCAATTCAGGCAACCGCCCGATTGCATGGCCAACCCTGCAGATTTAGCAGGCTTTTTACTTTTTACTTTCCACTTGGTTGCAGAGCCTGTCTGCCTGGTTTCCCAAGCAAACAGGCAGGCTTTGAATTTTTTACTTTAAACTTTAGACTTTAGACTTTTTACTTTTTACTTGACTCCTGTTGTAACTTCTCTGAGGCATTCCCGTCTATTTAACTAAATGTTCTGTTGTTTTCGGACAGCTTGTTGTGCATTTTCGAACAATCTGCACTTTTTGAAACAGAAGATAGTTGCCAACATACAGATAAACAGGCCAATATAACAATGGCATGTTGTTTGGAGTTGAATACAGGTAAATGCCATAATCGTAAGCCATGAAGATAAATCTTAAAGCAAATGAAGTTGTGCTGAAGGCATCAGACACCCTTCATACAAATGATGATCTTGAAACCAAAGGGAAACTGATTATAACAAACCAAAGGATCTATTTCAAATCTTTAGAGATTGAAAATGATCACAGAAGCTTTGAAATTATGCCCGGTGAAATCAGGGATATATTATTTTATAATGCAATGCGTGTAATTCCCAGAGGACTTGATCTGATAACCAATGATGGAAAAAAACTAAGGTTTTCAATCAGGAACAGAAAAGAGTGGTGCAGACAGATTGCCCAGATGTGTTAGCGACTGATATGTCCTGCGTAAAATATCGCTACGGAAAAACAAGGGACTGATCTCTAAACAGTATTTCTACCCAATTGACTGTTTCAAACAGAAAGGGCAGGCTTTTGACTTTGAGTCCACTCCGAAATTAAATTATTTGCCACAAAGTCACTAACCTGCCAGCCGGCAGGCTGGAACACCAATGCTCACCAATTTATATGTGCTGAATATCAATATTATATGTATCCCGATAGTTATCTGGATGATGTCCTGAGGTCTTGGTGTCTATTCTTCTTTTTTTGCCTTTCGGAGCATGCTCAACTTTAGACCTTAAACTTTGAGCTTTTTACTTTGAACTTTAGACTTTTTACTTTGAACTTTTTACTTTTTACTTTTTACTTTTTACTTTTTACTTTAGGCCTGGGGCACGCGTCTGCCTGATTGCATGGGCAACCATGCAGACAGGTCAGAAAATAAGACGCGCGCGCTTGCGTTTTTAAAGGCCATTACCTGAACCTGAAACGAAATATCACGAGTCTATTCTTCTTTTTTTTTGCCTTTCGGAGCATGCTCAACTTTGGACTTTGAGCTTTGAACTTTGAGCTTTTTAAGCTTGGACTGCGCTCAGCTCATCGCTTTAGACTTTTTACTTTTTACTTCCCTCTACTCCTGATCGAGGAAATCTACCTTTTCTTCCTTGCTTAAGGCAGCCAGAATTGCAGGCAATTGACGTAAAGCGGCAAGTTCTCTCCATTTTTTCCGTGCTTCATCTGCCGGAATGCCAAAATATGTTTTTCCGGCTTCCAGATTTTTTCCAACGCCTGAGGTAGCCAGAACTATAGCACCTTTGCCAATAACGAGGTCTTTGTTAACAACAACTTTACCCCAGAGTATAACATCGTCTTCAATCCGTGTAACGCCTGCTATGGCACAATGAGATCCTATCAGGCAGTTACTGCCGATATAGGTATCGTGACCAACCTGAACGTGATTATCGAATTTTGTGCCTTTGCCTACGAAAGTATCACCTGAAACTCCTCTGTCTATTGTACAGAGGGCGCCAACCTCAACATCATCACTGAGAACAACCCGTCCACACGATTCGAATTTCCGGTATCCCTGCGGCTTGCGCTGAAAATAGTAGGCATCAGCACCAATAACTGCCCCTGAATGAATAATGACATTATCGCCAATCTCAGTGTAGTCGTATATACTTGCATTGGCATGTATAATGCAGTTTTTACCTATAGTAACGTGATTTCCGACGAAAGCATTGGGCTGTATTATTGTACCCTCACCTATAAGTGCTGAGGGAGAAATAGCAGTGGTTGCTGGTTCGAAAGGCCTGAATTTCTTTACCAATGAAACATAAGCTGCAAAAGGATCAGTATGAAACAACAATGCTTTGCCTGCCGGACATTCAACTTCTTTGTTAATAATGATTGTTGAAGCATTGGAATTAAGTGCTTTAGCGTAATATTTAGGGTGGTCAACAAATGTTAAGTCACCGGCTTCAACCATGTGAATCTCATTCAGTCCGGTAATTGCGAAATCCGGATTGCCGGAAAAACCGGCACCTATCATCGTGGCAACGTCTTCAAGGCGTAAAGAAGGGGATAATTTCATTTCAGGATTTTTTAGGTAAAAAAAACCGGGCTTTTGCAAAGCAGGCCCGGTCATTGAATCATTATTAAAATCAGGATTTCACTCTTTCTGAATAGTCACCGGTACGGGTATCAACTTTAATACGCTCACCTTCGCCGATAAACAGCGGAACATTAACGATGGCACCTGTATCAACGGTCGCAGGCTTTAATGTATTGGTAGCCGTATCGCCTTTTACACCTGGTTCGGCATAAACTACGGTTAATTCAACAAATGGAGGCAGATCACAGGTTAGCGGAGTTTCAGTTTCTGCATGAAACATAATCTCAACACCTTGTCCTTCTTTTAAAAACTGGGGAGCACCAATAATTGTTTCTTCGATACTTACCTGTTCGTAGGTTTCAGTATGCATGAAATTATACCCGTTCTCATCTTTATAAAGGAATTGATAGGGCCTGCGTTCAACACGGGCAATATCTATTTTTACGCCGGCATTAAAAGTATTGGGGATTACTTTTCCGGTTTTAAGATTTTTGAGTTTAGTTCTGACAAATGCACCACCTTTGCCCGGTTTAACATGCTGGAATTCAACGATAGTATATAAATCGCCATTATACTCAAGACAAAGTCCGTTTTTAAAATCTGCTGTTGTTGCCATTAATTAAGTTTATTATTTTTGAGGGTGCAAAGGTATATATTTCTTGCTAACCGGCAAGAACAATTTTTCCGTTTGCAAATGATTTATAGAACCTTGAGACGGGGAATCTGCCTAATAATGCAGATTTAGGGTATCTCTGTCGGGCACTTTCTTGTAGTCTTCGAGCTTCACCTGGTTTTTGCAGAATCCAAATTCTTCTTCAATTGAGTTTGAACTTACCACAACAAGTCTGTCACTGGTGTTTTTTTTGATAAGATCATTGTACCATTCAATACCTGCCCGGTCAAGATTCGAGACCGGCTCATCAAGCAAAAGCACAGGCGTGTCGCTCATAATGGCCAGGGCGAGTTTGAGCCGCTGTTTCATTCCTGAGGAAAAATATTTTATAGGCTTTTCTGCGCTATTCTCCAATTGACATACCTTTATCAACTCGGAAGTCGTCATGTTTCTAACCAGTGGTTTTAAACGCCTGTGGAAGCAGATCATCTCGGTGAGGGTAAATTCCTCTATAAGTTCAATATAGGGCGCAGCAATAGACATAAGCCTGAATGCGTGCTCAGCTTTAATGCTGTTTCCTTTCAATTCATAGCTGATTTTGCCGGTGGTTGGCATCAATGCCGATGAAATAACCTGAAGCAGGGTTGATTTGCCGGATCCGTTTGATCCAAGAATTACAGTTGCCTGATTGGTCGAGAAGGTATAATCAAGATTACTGAAAATCCAGTCTTCATTGTATTGTTTTCCGGCCTTTTCAAGAATGATATCCAGCATGTATTTTGTAGTTCAGGGAGTAGTTAAATTAAAGTCAGCAGAATGATAGCTGATTAAATTTGTTTGGAATAACCTCTCATTATCCCGCGACTTGATTTAGAGATGAATGAGATAATTTCGTCGCGTTCTGAAGTTGCCGGAAGATTTGCTTCTATATACTCGAGTGCCTGACTGACATTATTTCCCCGGAGATAGATGTAACGATAAATATCCTGAATTTCATTTATTTTTTCAGGTGAGAATCCTCTGCGACGCAGTCCGATTGAATTAATCCCGACATAGGAAAGGGGTTCCCTTGCCGCTTTGGTAAAAGGAGGGACATCTTTACGTACAAGGGAGCCTCCTGAGATCATAACATGTGCTCCTATATTAACAAATTGGTGAATAGCGGATAAACCACCAACAATTGCCCAGTCGTCGACCGTAATATGCCCGGCAAGGGTAGCTGCATTGGCCAGAATTACATTATTACCAACAATGCAATCGTGAGCTACATGCACATAGGCCATGAGCAGGCAGTTATTGCCGACCACGGTTTCATAATTGGCTTTGGTACCTCGGTTTATTGTAACAAATTCACGGATAACAGTATTGTCACCAATCCTGACGATGCTGTCTTCATTGTTGAATTTCAAATCCTGGGGAACAGCTGCAATAACCGCACCCGGGAAAATTTTACAGTTTTTGCCAATGCGTGCACCTTCCATAATGGTTACATTGGATCCAATCCAGGTTCCTTCACCAATTTCAACATTTCTCTCAATGTTAACGAAAGGCTCAATTACGGTGTTTTTGGCGACTTTCGCCTGGGGATGCACGTATGCTAAGGGTTGGTTCATATCAGCTTGTTGGTTTTTTGGTAATTTGAGCCATAAGCTCAGCTTCAGTCACAACTTTATTTCCTACATATGCCGTACCACGCATGTGACTAATTCCTCTGCGGAACGGGGAAATCAACTCAAGATGGAAAATCAGCTGGTCGCCGGGTACTACTTTTTGCCTGAAACGAACATTCTCAATCTTCATAAAGTAGGTAATATAATTTTCCGGGTCAGGAACTGAACTCAGTACAAAGATGCCACCGGTCTGCGCCATGGCCTCAACAATCAGAACGCCGGGCATTACAGGCTCTTCAGGGAAATGCCCTACGAAAAAGCCTTCATTCATGGTAACATTCTTCAGACCAACCACATCGTGGTCGCTCATATTCAGAATTTTATCGACAAGCAAAAATGGCGGGCGATGCGGTAATATGCGCCTGATATCGTTGATGTCGTATAAGGGTGGCTTCCTCAGATCATAGGTCGGAATTGCCGGTTGCGACATTTCAGCCTTAATATGATGTTTAATAATTTTTGCAAAATTTGTATTTGCATTGTGCCCTGGCCTGTTGGCTATTACATGACCTTTGATTCTGGTTCCAACCAATGACAAATCACCAACAACATCCAGCAATTTGTGCCTTGCAGGTTCATTGGCAAAATGAAGTTCAAGATTGTTGAGAATACCTTCTTTCAGGACTTCAA
>JAAXUD010000774.1 GCA_013336205.1 Lentimicrobium sp.
TACAAGTTTCTGCAGCGTGGAAGTCCTGTATGCGTAGATGCCTATGTGCTTGAAATAATGATAGTTGCTTATCCATTGTTCTTTTTCCTGGCCGCGAAAGTAGGGAATAGGTGAGCGGCTGAAAAGTAATGCCCGGCCATGAATATCAGTAACAACCTTTACCACATTGGCATTGAAAAGGTCGTCGGTAGATTCAATTCGTTTGATCAATGTGGCAATTTCAGTTTCAGGATTGGCAAACAAGCTGATTACCCTGCTGATTTGTTGTGGCTGGATAAACGGTTCATCTCCCTGAATATTTACTGCAATTTCAAATGTTTCACCTTGTGCTGACAGAGTCCGGATTGTTTCACCGAGCCGGTCAGTGCCACTATGGTGCTGATCTGAGGTCATCACAGCCCGACCGCCAAATCCCACCACATGGTCAAAAATCCGCTGATCGTCGGTAGCAACCGCCACCATACTGATTTCATCGCAGTCTGAAACCTGCCTGTAAACCCGTTCGATCATACTTACACCATTGATCAGTGCAAGTGGTTTTCCCGGGAAACGGGTAGAAGCATATCTTGCAGGAATAATTCCGGCAATTTTCATCCTGTTTTCAGAAAAGGCCATGGATTTCGGCATTGATTTTTTCAATAACACCAGCCAGGTCTTCAGGCTTTTCTGAGAAATTGATGTTGTCAACCTCTACAATCAACAATTTGCCAAGGTTGTATTTACTTATCCATGATTCGTAGCGGTCATTCAGGCTTTTCAGGTAGTCGATCCTGATTGAGTTTTCATAATCCCGGCCCCGTTTCTGAATCTGGCTGACCAGGGTGGGAACACTGGCTCTCAGGTAAATAAGAAGATCCGGTGGTTTTACAAAAGTGCTCATTAGTTCGAACAAGGAGGAATAATTGTCGAAATCCCTGCTTGTCATCAGGTTCATAGCATGCAGGTTGGGCGCAAAAATATAAGCATCTTCATAGATGGTGCGGTCCTGAACCACTGTTTTACCACTGCTGCGAATTTCGATAATCTGCCTGAATCGGCTGTTCAGAAAGTAGACCTGGAGGTTGAACGACCAACGCTGCATATCTTCATAAAAACTCGGGAGATATGGATTGGTTTCGACATCCTCATAATGAGGCTGCCATCCGAAATGCTTGGCCAGTAAGCCTGAAAGGGTTGTTTTTCCGGAACCTATGTTACCTGCTATCGCAATATGCATAATTAGATATATAAAATGTTAAAGTTAACTGGTAAGTTTCAGGCCAAATGTAAGAAGTATATAGGATATATTGAGTACTTTCTGAAACGAATTGGTCAGTTTTATTCGCTTATCTTCTGGTATTGCTGAAGTATAGATTGTTACATTCTATTCCTTAAGCTTAAGGATGCAGGTTTTTGATTCCAGACGTCCATGCTTAACCTTAACCTCAACCTTGGTTGCAGAGCGATGTCGAAGCACAACCTCAACCCGTAAGACTAATTTCCGGTCATTTCCAAAATCTCATCAACATAAAGCCTGTTGTTTGAGAGCCGGGGCACTTTAAATTGTCCGCCCAGTTTATCGCGTTTTTTAAGCCAGTTGTAGAATGAGCCGAGGGGTAGAGGCCTGATAACAGGTTCGCCCAGTACCATATTGTGATATCGTTTTGCCTCATAATCAGAGTTAAGCGATTTCAGCGCGTTGTCGAGCATTTCGCCGAAATAAGCAAGATCTTCAGGCGCCTTCTCGAACTCAATCAACCATTCATGGGCACCACTTTGTTTGTTGCTGAAGTATACCGGAGCCGCGGTAAACTCATTGATCATGGCACCGGTTTTTGCGCAGGCACTTTCCAATGCTTTCAGTGCATTGTCGATGATAAGTTCCTCGCCAAAAGCATTGATAAAGTTACGTGTGCGACCTGTTATTTTTATCCTGTAGGGCTCAATGGAAGTAAATGTTACCGTATCGCCGATCTGATAACGCCACAGACCGGCATTGGTGCTGATTACCATTGCATAATTGATCCCCGTTTTTACCTGGTTTAATGGAATAGCTGCCAGG
>JAAXUD010000239.1 GCA_013336205.1 Lentimicrobium sp.
ATTCCGCCTGAGTAGAGAGAGATTGTTGTTCATGCGGTCCATCGAAGAACTGATCTGGTTGCCCTGTTCAACTCCGGAAATGGAATCGAGCTTTCTGAGTCTTAAAGTAATCTCAAGTTGTTTGATGGAATAATCAAAATCACGCCTGGAATCTTCAAATTCCTTAAGGGAAATTAATTTATCTTTAAAGAATTGCTCTTTTCTTCTGAAATCTGTTTTTACTTTATCAATTTCATATTGAAGCTGAATGATCTCCCTTTGCCGGGTATAACGCAATTGCTCAAGGCTTATCCTGGTGTTTGACAAATTATTGATAGCATCATACATCCTGGTTTCCTGATCCATATAACTGAGCTCCATATTCGCGTTAGCCAGTTTTAAGATAGGTTCCCCTTTTTTAAGTATTGCGCCATCTTCTACATAGACTTCTTCAACAATTCCGCCCTGAACAGCGTCAATGTAAACAGTATTTCGAGGGAAAACCACACCATCAACCGGAATAAACTCCTGAAACCTGCCCTTTTCTACCCGGGCAATTGTTAACTGATTTTTATCAACATATAAGCGGCTGCTGTTATCCCTGATAAACAACATCCAAACAAGCAAAACCAAAAATATACCGATTCCTCCTATTGCAAGTAATTTTGCGGTAGTCCACTTCTTTTTTTCAATTACTCTGTCCATTTAACCTCAATTTTCTGTTTTAGCCTTTAGCCAATATTGTGCCATTAATGTTAATTAATTGAATACCATTCACTTGCAAAATTTTACAATTTATTAACAATTTGAGGCTGTTCAAAGCCGTTCTAATATTTGTTCGTTTCCGAACAATGTTAGTATATTAGCTGATCAAATTTAGTAAAATGCCAACATTGGGCACATCACTGCAAAATTTTTACAGATGAATAAAATTGAGGCCAGAATCCTGATTGTAGACGACGATCAGGATGTTTTGCTAGCTGCAAAATTGTTTCTTAAACAGCACTTTACAGTGGTGCATACCGAGAAAAATCCGGAAAATCTTCCGGCATTGCTGAAGAGCGATAGTTATGATCTGATTTTACTGGATATGAATTTCTCTCGGGATGCAACCAGTGGAAAGGAAGGATTTCACTGGCTCAATAAAATAATTGAGATTGACCCACTGGCTGTAGTAATTTTTATTACAGGCTATGGAGACATTGAATTGGCTGTACAGGGAATTAAAGAAGGCGCAACAAATTTCATTCTAAAGCCGTGGGACAACAAAAAATTACTTGCCACCATTACTGCAAATCTTAAAGTAAGACATTCAAAAGAAGAAATTGAAGACCTGCGCAGTAAACAAAAGGTACTTATTGCCAACCAGGACCAGGCGTATGGCAATCTGATCGGACAATCGGAAGCTATGCGAAAAGTAATGGCTACAGTCGAAAAAGTTGCAAAAACAGAAGCCAATGTCTTGATTTTAGGGGAGAATGGGACAGGAAAAGAATTGATAGCCAGGGCTATACATAGAGCCTCGATGCGCAAAGACGAGGTTTTTATCAGCGTTGACCTTGGGGCTATCAGTGAAACACTTTTTGAAAGTGAGCTTTTTGGTTTTAAGAAAGGTGCATTTACCGATGCCAAAGAAGACAGGGCCGGTCGCTTTGAAGCAGCCAATAAGGGGAGTATATTCCTTGACGAGATCGGCAACCTGACGTTTAATTTGCAATCGAAACTGTTGAGTGTTGTGCAGAACCGCAAAGTCGTCAGACTTGGAACAAACCGGGAGATTCCTATTGATGTCCGATTGATCTGTGCAACCAACATGCCTCTTTACCAGATGGTTAGCGAGAGCAAATTCAGGCAGGATTTGTTATACAGGATAAATACAGTTGAAATTCACCTACCGCCTCTTCGTGAACGATTTGATGATATTCCATTACTTGCAGAGCATTTTTTGGAGATCTACTGCAAAAAATACAAGATGCCACTGAAACGGATTAATCCAGCCACATTGCGGAGACTTGAGAAACACACCTGGCCGGGCAATATCAGGGAACTGCAGCATTCTGTTGAAAGGGCTGTTATTATGAGTGAAAGCAACATTCTGATGCCTCAGGACTTCTTTTTATCACAAATTGATGACAATGGCGATTCTGATACCAGCGAAGATATTACCAACCTGGAGGAAAGAGAAAAATTACTCATCAGACGTGTAATCGACAAACACGGAGGCAACATCAGCAAAGCAGCAAAAGAACTTGGATTAACCCGTGCTTCACTTTACAGGAGAATAGAAAAACATGGGCTTTAAAAAATTCAGACTTTGGGTATTTATCAGAGTTGCGCTGTTAACAGCCAATCTGCTATTGCTCGTTATTCTGATCAGCCGGCAACAGCATGAAATCACATCCCTGATAACAGGACTATTTGCCCTGGTGCAGATAGGAAGTCTTATTCACTATGTTGAACGCACCAACCGGAAGCTTACCCAATTTCTTGAAAGCATCAGACACTCTGATTTTAGCTCTTCTTTTAGTGACAGGGGCCTTGGCCGGAGTTTTGAAGGGCTGAACCGGGCATTTAATGAGGTAATCCGTGAATTCAGAAAAAACAGGGCTGAAAAGGAAGAGCATTATAACTATCTGCTTACGGTTGTTCAGCATGTCAGCATTGGTATTATTGCTTTTCGCAAAGATGGCAAGGTTGATATTATCAACAATGCTGTAAAACGCTTGCTCCGTATCAGTAATCTCAAGCAGATACAAGACCTTGCGACTATTAAGCAGGAGTTGCCAGGGCTTTTATTGAATATGAAAGCCGGGGAAAAACAACTGATCAAGCTGGTGGTCGAAGATGAACTTCAGCAATTATCGGTCTATGCCACTGAATTCAGAATGCGCGGAGAAGAGTTTTTACTTGTGTCACTTCAAAACATAAGCTCCGAACTTGAAGAAAAGGAAATAGAATCGTGGCAGAAACTTATCAGGGTGCTCACACATGAAATCATGAACTCAATTACCCCGATTTCCTCCCTGGCATCCACCGTTCAGGATATTCTTATCGAAGAATCCGATGATAATTTCAGCATCAGGGAACTCGACGAGGATGATGTAGAAAGCATTCAACAGGCACTATCAACGATCAGCAGCCGGAGCCAGGGTCTTTTAACATTTGTTGAAACCTATAGAAACCTGACCCGAATACCACGTCCGAATTTCAGATATTTTGAGGTCAGAGAACTTTTTGACCGGGCGCATGTTTTGTTAAAGCCCAAAATGGATAAATACGGAATTGTATGCAATGCCAGGCTTTTTCCGGAAGAGCTTATGATAACAGCCGACCCGGATCTGATTGACCAGGTAGTTATAAATCTATTGCTCAACGCAATCGATGCTGTTAAAGAATCCCAGCAGCCTGAAATTGCCGTGACTGCCTCAATAAATGCCAGCGGAAGGGTAAGTATTGACTTTGCTGATAATGGATCAGGCATAAAACCTGACATCCTCGATAAGGTTTTTATGCCTTTTTTCACTTCTAAAAAAGAAGGATCAGGAATCGGCTTAAGCCTTTCAAGACAAATAATGCACCTTCACAAAGGCACTATATCAGTTAAATCCAGGCCTGGCGAAGGCGCAGTTTTTACGCTGGTATTTTAGATTAAATAAACTCAAGTGGCTATTGCCGGAACCAAATAAGTAAAAATGAAAATGAATATCAAAACTGCCTCAAACGACTATCCGATAAACGATTTGCTGCGCCAGCGCTGGTCCCCCAGGGCATTTAATGGTCAGGGTGTAGAAAAAGCCAAACTCTTATCAATATTTGAAGCCGCACGCTGGAGTCCATCTGCCTCCAACCTGCAACCATGGAGGTTTATTGTTGGGATCAAAGGCGATAAAACCTATGAAAAAATAGTAAGCACCCTGGTTGAATTTAACCAGCTCTGGGCAACCACAGCGCCTGTGCTTCTTTTAGCAATAACGAAAAGCACCAATAACAGGGGTGATAAGAATATCTCTGCAGCTTATGACCTTGGACAGGCAGTTGCACACCTGACCTTTCAGGCTTCTGCCGAAGAATTATTTGTACACCAGATGGGCGGATTCGACAAAGCGAAGACAAGTGTGCTTTTTGAGATTCCCGAAGATTTCATTGTTGAAACCGCAATCGCAATCGGATATATGGGCAACCCGGATATTCTACCTGAAAACCTGAAGAAAATGGAGATTTCACCACGTGAGCGCCAAAAAACTTCAGGATTTATATTTTCAGACAAATTTGGTCAGTCCACCGATATTTTTAATCAATAATTTTATTTAAGCCATGGGCCGGATAACTCTTCATATCTTTTTATACAGCATAATTTTTTTGACACTTTCAGGATGTGGAGAACGTTCAGGGTCAGGAACAAAATCCACAGATAATAAAGCTGTAGAAACAAAAAATATTTTTGTGCCAGAATTCAATGCAGACTCTGCCTATGGCTTTATTGAAAAGCAATTGGCATTTGGACCAAGGGTGCCAAATACGGCAGCCCATAAAGCTTGTGCGATCTGGCTTGAATCCTCGTTCAGGCGTTTTACGCCAAATGTAATAGTTCAGCAAGCCAAACTGAGGGCTTTTAATGGAACAATGCTGGATTCGAAAAACATTATTGCAGTTTTTAACCCTGAAAACCAATCACGCATATTGTTGTGTGCCCATTGGGACTCAAGGCCCTGGGCCGATCATGATCCTGACCCTGCAAACAGAAAGAAACCTGTTCCGGCAGCCAATGATGGCGGTAGTGGTGTGGGTGTATTACTTGAAATAGCAAGGCAAATGAGCCTTCATAACCCCGGACTGGGCGTAGATATTGTGCTTTTTGATTCTGAAGATTATGGTGAGCCCCAGGAGATGCAGGGGACAAATGAAGATTCCTGGGCATTAGGCTCGCAGCACTGGTCGAAAAACCCACATGTGCCCGGATACACGGCCCGGTTTGGTATTTTGCTGGATATGGTTGGAGCCAAAGGTGCGACCTTCACCATGGAGGGAACCTCAATGTATTACGCACCTGACATTATGCGCAGGGTTTGGGATGTGGCCCACAGACTTGGCTATGAATCTTACTTTTCAACAAAAAAGACAGGTGCTATTACTGATGACCACCTCTATGTTAATGAAATTCTTAAGGTTCCAACCATCGATATTATCGATTATGATCAGGACCGGGAGAAAGGCTTCTTTGAATACTGGCATACTGTTAAAGACGATATGAGCAACATTGATAAAGAAACACTACGTGCAGTTGGTCATACTGTTTTAACAGTAGTTTATGAATCAAAATAAAAAGTCTGAAATCATAAAA
>JAAXUD010000240.1 GCA_013336205.1 Lentimicrobium sp.
CTAATTTGGAAGATACAGTATTGAAAATCGTAAATCTGAGCAAGAGTTACGGAAAAGTCAAGGCCGTTTCCGGACTTGACCTTGAAATCTCTAAAGGACAGGTTTTCGGGCTTCTTGGGCCCAATGGCAGTGGCAAGACCACAACGCTGGGCATGGTTTTGGGCGCTACTATACCTCTTAGCGGAAATTTCGAATGGTTTGGCAAACCCCTGAAAAGCGAATCGCTCAAACGAATAGGTGCCATTCTGGAACACCCTAATTTCTTTCCTTACCTTAATGCCACAGACAATCTACGTATAGTTGCAAGGGTTAGAAATGCTTCAGCGCAGGATACTGACAGGGTTTTAAAACTTACCGGTTTATTTGATCGCAGAAACCACAAGTTTCAAACCTTTTCATACGGAATGAAGCAACGCCTGGCCATTGCGTCTGCCATGCTGGGAAACCCGGAGGTGCTCATCCTCGATGAACCTACCAATGGCCTTGATCCATCCGGAATAGCGGAAATCCGTGAGCTGATCACCCATATTGCAGAAAAGGGCACCACCATAGTTCTTGCCAGCCATCTTCTTGATGAGGTTCAGAAGGTTTGCAGCCATGTAGCGGTGCTTCAGGGAGGCAGGAAATTATATTCGGGCAGTGTTGATGATGTCCTGAATAACACAGAAACCATAATTTTAAGTGCTGAGGACAATCAAAAACTTGAAGCAGCTATTCTTAATTATGATGAATACCTTTCACACAAAACTGCCAATGGGTTTATTGAATTGAAAACTAAATCTTTTTGCAATCCCGGTGAAATAAACTCATATTTGTTTAACCAGGGCATTACCTGCACTCATCTCAGTCTTCACAAGAAATCACTGGAAAGTTATTTTCTTGAGCTAACCGGCAGTCATACCGATGCTGCACTTTTAAAGTAAAATGAAAAAAATACAGAACTTACTTTATCCGGAATGGATTAAAGTGCTCAACTACAGAACTTTCTGGATGCTGGCCGGCCTCTATGCTGCTACGCTGGTACTGTTGCTTTTTAGCATACAGGGCATTCTTTCAAATGTTACCGTTAATATAAACAGTAATTCACCGTCCTCTATTCCCGAATTCCCTGTTTATGCATTCCCTGGTGTATGGCAAAACCTGACTTACCTGGCGGGTTTTCTCAAGATGTTCCCGGCGTTTCTTGTTATCATATTAATAACCAATGAATTCACATACAGAACTCTTAAACAGCAGATAATAACCGGAAGCAGCCGACTGGAATTTATGGCAGGGAAAATTGCTTTAATATTCCTGTTGGCAGTTTCAGTTGCATTGTTGGTGGGCTTTTCGGGGCTTGTTGCCGGACTTTTACAGGATTCACCTGACTACAAATCAATAATAAGTTCAAAACTCTGGTTTATTCCAGCCCACACGCTTGAGCTATTCACTTATATGATGCTTGCAGCTTTTCTGGCCGTATTATTTAAAAGAGCGGGTACAACTGTAATTGTATTTCTGCTCTACGCCTTTGTAATTGAAAGGATTATCGCTTTCAAATTACCTGAAAATATTGCGGCATTTCTACCGATTAAAGCTACCAGCAATCTTATTCCCTTACCGAATAGCTCATTAATGAAGCTTTTTGGCGTTTCGTTCAGCGAATATACCTCATGGCCGGATGTAGTAAGCTGCATTTCATGGTGTATTATTTTTGCACTGGCAATCTTTCAGATTCTGAAAAACAGGGACTTATAAAGAATCAGGTAATTCAATTGGAGGCTCATCGCCTGAAAGAGAATCGGATACAGGTGTATAAGAGGAACAAGTATATGGTTTGCTGATTTTTATTACAGGCTTTTCGAACTTTCCCCGATACTTTTTAAGGTCAGAATCCTGCAACACTTTTTCCATATACAAGCCATAGACAGGAAGTGCGGTCCTGAGTCCTTCACCTAGTTGTGAAGTTCTGAAACGGGCATTCCGGTGTTCACCGCCAACCCAGACCCCGGAAACCAAGTGGGGAGTAATTCCAATAAACCAGCCATCAGAGAAATTTGAAGAGGTTCCGGTTTTACCACCAAATTCAGTTTCATACCTGAATAAATCATACTCCCACAAGCCTTGAGTGGTACCGCCGGCTTCTGTCAAACCGGATCTTAACATTACACTCATCAGAAAAGCAGTCTCGGCACTGATAACCCGTTTTGCTTTTGTTTCATGGCTGTATAAGACTTTTCCCTCCTGATCAGTGATCCGGGTAACAAAAACAGGCTCATTGAGCATTCCATCATTTAAAAAAGTACAATAGGCATTCACCATTTCGAGCAAGGTAACATCGCTGGAGCCCAGACAGACTGAAGGAACATTGTGAAGTGGCGAATCAACACCCATGCGGTGCGCACATTCAATCACCTTATCCCATCCCATTTCTTTGGTAAGCTGAACAGCTATTGAATTAACCGAGCGGGCAAAGGCATTTTTGAGCGATATATTATTCCAGGAGAAATTCCAGTCAGCATTGTGGGGTGACCAATTTTTTTTCTCACCTTTTTCTGTATAGCTGATCGTTACCGGTTCATCTGTTCTTCTGTCGCAAGGCCCTAATCCGGTTTCAAATGCAGCAGTGTAAACAAATGCCTTAAAAAGTGAACCTGGCTGACGACGGGCCTGATTCACATGATCATATTTAAAAAACCTGAAGTTTATTCCGCCAACCCATGCTTTAATATATCCGGTCAATGGATCCATGCTGACAAAACCTGTATTCAGTAAATGACGGTAATACCTTATGGAATCCATAGTACTCATCAGCGTATCCGCAGGCCCATTCCATGAGAAAATGGTCATTTTCCTTGGAAGGTTCATATAGAGTTCAACAGAATCAACGTTACCTTTGTACTTCTTATTCAGGCCTTCAAAATAGGAAGTTTCTCTGGCCAGATCTTCAATAAAGCCCTTTATTTCGTTGCCTTTGCTGTCAATCCATGGATTCTGGCCCTGCCAGTGTTCATAAAAGCGTTTCTGTAAACGTTTCATGTGTTTTTCAACCGCGTCTTCCGCATAGGCCTGAAGTTTCGGGTCAATCGTAGTATAGATTTTCAGACCATCGGTATAGATATCGTAACCTGATTCTTTGCTCCATTCCTGCAAGCTTCTGGCAACAGCATCCTTAAAATAAGTTGCATCAGTATCTTCCTGTTTTCGGTGGAAACGAAGTGAAAGTTTCGTTTGCGTGAGTGAATCCGCTTCCTGCTCGCTAATAAAACCATACCGTGCCATCTGAAGCAAAATACTGTTCCTTCGTCTGAGTGCATTGGCCGGATTCTGAACCGGGCTGTAATAAGTGGGCGCTTTTAACAGACCAATCAATGTAGCGGCTTCCTCAACTTTTAATTCAGCAGGAATTTTATCAAAAAAAATAGTTGAAGCAGCCTTTATACCAAATGAATGACTACCAAAGTCTACGGTATTCAGATACATGGTCAGAATCTCATCCTTTGAGTAATAAAATTCGAGTTTCAGGGCATTAATCCATTCCTTCGATTTGTCTACTAAAATTTTTACGCCGGGTATATAGCTCAGCAGGCCTTTTTGTGTTTTATGACGTGTTTTATAAAGATTTTTAACCAGTTGTTGCGTTATTGTACTCCCTCCCCTTTTATCTCCCTGAGCGGTGCTCCAGATTGCCGCTATTGTGGCCTTTACATCAATTCCATGGTGTTTATAAAACCTGATATCTTCGGTAGCCAGCAGTGTATTGATTATGACAGGCGAGAGCTCTGAAAACTCAACAGGAGATCTGTTTTCATGATAGTACTTACCGATTACCGATCCATCTGAAGCATACAATTCAGATGCGATGCTAATTTCAGGGTCTTTTAAATCTGTTAGTCTGGGCGAAGGCCCGAACAGCCAGAAAAGGTTAAAATTGATTGCTAAAACAATAACAAAAATTAATAGCAGAATCTGGAGAGTTCTGAAAGCAAGACTTTGCCAAAAACCGGCTATATAGGAAGGTAATCTGAAGAAAATACCAAAAATGAATCTGAGTACTTTCTTACTTACCTGAAGGATTGACTTAATTTTTTTTGAAGGCGCCATTAAATAATAAAGCTATGATTAGTAGCATAGTAACTAAATTCCAACGGAATCTTTTTGATAGTGCAATTTACGATGAAAACTATTTGATATTACCTGCTCCTGCCTGTAACTTTTTCATGAAAAAATACGTCCTTACCTCTGTATCTGCTTTTCCTAAGCACAATCTTATTAAATTTGTTGAATACCTTTGTTTACCTGATATAGTTGCATATTTACCTTAATAATATAAAGAGATGAGGAAACTCATATTAATACTTTTACCGCTATTTCTATTGTTTACCAGCAGTTTTGCTCAACATAAGGCTTCTGACTATCTGAAAGCAGCAATAGTTTCGACAAAGAACAAGAATTATTCACAGGCGGTGCTGCTTTGCGATGCAGCCATAAACCTTAACAATGTTTATGAATCTGCCTACTTTCACCGCGGTTACAATAAACTGCTGTTAAAAGATTATGCGGGTGCACTAATTGATTTTAGTGTGGTTTTAGATTTAAACGCTGAGAATCTTGATGCTTATCTATACAGGGGGCTTGCAAATCAGAAAGCAGGCAATAAATGGGCGGCAACAGAAGATTATAACAATGCACGAAAAATTGATTCTATTGAAACTCTGGCATTCTTAACCGCAAATATTTTCAGATAGAAAATTCGCTGATATTATTTCTCAAGACTGATTATTCTTTCAAGTCTCTGTTTGAGTGGTGGGTGCGAGTAATTAAAAAACACATACCACGGATGGGGCGTTAAATCAGAAAGATTGTCAGAGGCCAGTTGTTTCAAAGCATCTATCATTGCAGAAGGGTCGGCATTTTCAGCGGCAAAGCGATCGGCCTGATATTCATGTTTACGTGAAATGTAATTCATCAGGATTGAGATTGATGATGAAAAAGGGCTATACAGAATAAAAAATATTATGAGTCCTAAATGAAATCCGGTTCCGGTACTGCCTAATGCTTCATAAATAACCGGATTACCAACTATTATTGAAAACAGAAATAGTGTTAATCCTGACTGTACAATAGACAGAAGCAAGGATTTAATTGTATGTCTTTTTTTATAATGTCCAATTTCATGGGCAAGTACCGCGGTAATCTGTTCGGGCGTTTGTTTCTGTATAAGGGTATCATACAAGACAATACGACGTTTTGATCCGAATCCTGAGAAGTAAGCATTCGCTCTTGTTGACCTTTTTGAGCCATCAATCACAAAGATATCCGACAAACGGAAACCTGTTT
>JAAXUD010000241.1 GCA_013336205.1 Lentimicrobium sp.
TTTATTGTGGCTATGTGGGTAGTGAATCTGACTGGGAATAAAAGTTCAGAAAACCAATTTTATATTGCTTCTGCAGTTTCTTTTCTGCTGGGATTGTATGCATTCAGCCTTCCTAAATGCCCTCCGCTGGGCGTTGGCGCGGGAAATAAAACATTTGCCCAACGACTTGGCCTGGATGCCTTTAAGCTCTTCAAAAACCGAAAAATGGCGTTATTCTTTATTTTCTCCATGTTTTTAGGAGCCGCTTTGCAACTTACCAATGCCTATGGGGATGTATTCCTCGATGATTTTAAACATTTTCCCGAATATGCGGATTCATTTGTAATCAGGTATTCTACAATTATTATGTCTATTTCCCAGATGTCGGAGACCTTATTTATACTGGCTATTCCGTTTTTTCTGAAGAGATTTGGTATAAAACAGGTGATGCTGATCAGTATGATTGCCTGGGTGCTTCGTTTTGGTTTGTTCGCATATGGAAATCCAACCGATGGGCTTTGGATGATCATATTATCCTGTGTTGTTTATGGAATGGCGTTTGATTTTTTCAATATCTCAGGCTCATTGTTCGTTGAAACTTCAACAGATCAGTCCATACGCTCGAGTGCCCAGGGATTGTTTATGATGATGACAAATGGTGTGGGTGCGATATTAGGAAGTTCAGCTAGCGGATTTGTGATTAAAAATTATTTCACGCTTGAGAACAACATGAAAGACTGGCATGCAATCTGGAATGTCTTTGCAATCTACGCCCTGATAGTGACTGTTCTTTTTGCCGTATTTTTTAAGCACAAGCATAATCCTGCGGTTCAGGAATCGTTTAAACACTGAGAAAGAGCGCTTAGAAAGGCAAAACCCGGGCTGTGAACAAATTACTTTCTAAATAAAGGTATTATGTTGCCATTCCTGAAAGTGGCAAAGGGTTTTGAGCAGATAATCGCTATATCTGGGATTTAGTCTTCCGCTTTCCTGCGTTTGATCGCATCGCGCAATGATGAAGCTTTTTCGTATTCTTCTTTTTCGATGGCTTCAATCAGCATCTCGTCAAGTTCATCAATGGTGAACTTATCAAAGTCATAATCATCCGATTGGCTCAGACCACCGGTAGCCAGATCGTCAATATCCGGTTCCTCGTCAATCGAAACGCCCGCACCGGCAAGAACAGCCTCATAGGTGTATATCGGGCAATTGAATCTCACTGCCAGGGCAATTGCATCCGAGGTGCGCGAATCAATCTCCTGTACCCCTTCTCCATTGTCGCAAAGCAAGGTTGCATAAAAAATACCCTGTGCAAATTTGCTGATAATTACTTCATTAAAAGAAATACTGAAAGTGTCGGCAAAATTCTTAAAAAGGTCGTGGGTTAATGGGCGGGGGATTTTTATCTGTTCAATATGAAACAATATAGCTTGTGCTTCAAAACCATTGATTAAAATTGGCAGTCTGCGTTTACCATTTATTTCTCCTAAAATAAGTGTATAGGCACCACTTTGCGACTGACTATTGATCATACCTAGCAATTTCAACGGTATCTTTTCCATCAAATATTTGGATGCTTTAGTTCAGATGCTAAATTAGAAAATAAAAATTTCTACCCTACGTCAAAAGATAATTAATTTTTAATTTATTTTTTTCTTCGCTTAACAGGAAATTATCTTTTTCCGCAAACGATTGCGAAATCAGGCACATACATGTAGAAAGCTATATTTATATAAGCCGGATAAGGGTCTGAAACTGCCGTTAACTGGTCATTCTGAATTAATAACAGTTTGTTTTGATGATTGTATTTCCTAATTACTTCTCTATATTTGTAAAACATAAACAATCACCATTTGAAAATTAATCGGAGAGCGTATGAAGAAAATTCTAACCCTGCTGGCAGTAATCCTGGCGCCGGCAATTTTAAAAGCAAGTGAAGCCGACCTGGTAATTCCATCTGGAATGAAGGACCAACAGATTCTTTACTGGGGTTTTTTAATCACCCTGGCGGGACTTATGTTCGGATTTTATCAATTTGTGAAGGTCAAAAAAATAAGGGCACATCAGTCTATGCTTGATGTAGCTGATGTTATTTACGAAACCGGGAAAACTTACCTGATCCAACAAGGTAAATTTCTGGCCATTCTATTCCTGTTTGTGGGTTCTGCAGTTGCTTTCTATTTTGGGTTTCTGTCAGAAGCAAATTTTGGATTTGGCGCTGTTTTGATGATTCTGGGCTGGACTGTTATCGGAATATTGGGTTCATACAGTGTTGCCTGGTTTGGCATCAGAATGAATACGCTGGCCAACTCTCGTATGGCTTTTGCCTCGCTTGAAAGAAAACCAATAAAACTGCTCAATATTCCTTTAAATGCAGGCATGAGTATCGGTGTTGTGCTGATTTCGCTGGAACTTATCATGATGCTTATTATTTTGATGTTCGTTCCGGGAGAATATGCAGGCGCCAGTTTTATCGGCTTTGCCATTGGTGAATCGTTGGGTGCTTCAGCCCTCAGAATTGCTGGTGGAATATTTACCAAGATTGCTGATATCGGATCTGACCTGATGAAAGTGATCTTCAAAATCGGTGAAGACGATCCACGGAACCCAGGCACCATTGCCGACTGTGTTGGCGACAATGCCGGTGATAGCGTAGGTCCAACTGCCGATGGTTTTGAAACCTATGGTGTAACAGGTGTTGCTTTAATTTCTTTCATTCTTTTAGCTGTTGGATATAGCTTGAATACCATTGCAGGCTTTAATCCTGAATTTGTTACAAACCTGGCGAATAGCCTGAATGTAACCAATTTTAATATTGCCAGTGAAGAATCACTTAAAGCTTTATCCGGCGTCCTCCAGATAAAATTACTATCATGGATCTTCATAATGAGAATTCTGATGATAGTGACCTCTATTGCTGCTTTCTATGTCAACAGTATGCTCATCAAAGCAAAATATTCCAATGTTGATGAACTGGACTTTGAAAAACCATTGACATCGCTGGTATGGATTACTTCAATCCTGTCAATATTTGTGACTTTTATCATCAGTTACCTCACGATCAGCGATCTGCCCAATAACCTTTGGATCACGCTTTCGATCATCATCAGCGTTGGCACTTTGGGTGCTGCACTCATACCGGAGTTTACGAAAATTTTCACCAGCCCGAAATCAACCCATGTAAATGAAGTGGTTGAAGCATCGAAAAAAGGAGGTGCATCGCTCAACATCCTGTCCGGGCTTGTAGCCGGCAACTTCAGTGCATTCTGGATGGGTATGGTATTCCTGCTGCTCATGTTTGTTGCATACTATGCCAGCACTTTTGGGCTAAGCAGTATCATGATCTACCCTTCAATTTTTGCATTCGGCCTGGTTGCTTTTGGTATGCTCGGTATGGGACCTGTTACCATTGCGGTTGACAGTTATGGACCTGTAACCGATAACGCCCAGTCAATTTATGAGCTATCACTGATAGAAGAAGATCAGAAAGCAAAAAGTATTGAGATTGAGAAAGAATTTGGTTTTAAACCTGATTTCGAGAAATCAAAATACTACCTGGAAGCAAACGACGGTGCCGGAAACACCTTCAAAGCAACCGCTAAACCTGTTTTAATCGGCACTGCAGTTGTTGGGGCAACCACCATGATTTTTTCGCTTATCCTTGTTATCCAGAAAACCCTTGGTGTTAAGCCCGAAGAAATTCTGAACCTTCTGAATCCATATACAATTCTTGGTTTTCTTGCCGGAGGTGCAGTAATTTACTGGTTTACAGGTGCTTCGATTCAGGCAGTTGTAACCGGTGCGGCTCGCGCAGTTGAATTTATCCGTAAAAACATCAACCTCGATCCGAATGCACCAAAGAAAGCTGATGTTGAGAAATCGAGGCAGGTAGTGCAGATTTGCACAGTTTACGCCCAAAAAGGAATGTGGAATATTTTTATAGCCATTTTCTCCTTTGCCCTCGCTTTCGCGTTCCTGGCAAGTCCAACAGGTCTTGAACCCGGCATGAGCGATGCTGAAACCTTAAAATTTTCATTACCAGTATCTTTGTTTGTAAGTTACCTTATCTCCATTGCATTCTTTGGTTTATTCCAGGCTGTATTTATGGCAAATGCCGGAGGTGCCTGGGACAACGCTAAAAAAGTAATTGAAGTCGACATGAAGGAAAAAGGTACCGACCTGCATGCCGCATCAGTAGTGGGCGATACCGTTGGGGACCCTTTCAAGGACACTTCTTCTGTAGCGCTTAACCCTATTATTAAATTTACCACACTATTCGGGTTATTGGCAATGGAAATTGCCATTGCCGAGCATTTCAGACCGGTTGCGCATTACATCGGGTTCTTCTTTCTCGCTGTAGCATTGGTCTTTGTATGGAGGTCATTCTATAAAATGAGAATCAATGAATAAATTACCGGTATAAGCTTCAAAGGCTGTCGTAACTGACAGCCTTTTTTTATTTGTGGAATATATAATCGACTTAATTCCTCTGTCCACCAAAAAGTCACATGTTAAACTACGCATATATCTGTATTTCAATTATATAGATTCGTAAAAGAATATGCTTCAAATTTTTCAGGGTATATGATAATCTTTATCTTTGCCGCAAATTTCAACTGACTTTCCAACACCCCAATAATATCAGATACAATGTCTAAACTCACCAACAACTTCATCAACCGTCATAACGGCCCCAGAGAAAACGAGGTCGCTGAAATGCTTAAAACCATTGGCGCAACGAGCCTTGATGCTTTAATAGGAGAAACTGTGCCGGCATCAATCAGGTTGCCAAAAGCGCTTAACCTGCCCGACGGCATGAACGAATACGAATACCTGTCGCACCTCAAACAACTTGGGGCTAAAAACAAACTTTTTAAAACCTATATCGGCTTAGGCTACTATAACAGTATAACACCAGGCGTAATTCAACGCAATATTTTGGAAAATCCGGGTTGGTACACTTCCTACACCCCATATCAGGCGGAGATTTCACAGGGAAGACTCGAAGCGCTGCTGATTTATCAGACCATGATCAGCGATCTGACCGGGATGCCGCTGGCCAATGCTTCATTGCTGGATGAAGGCACTTCTGCCGCTGAAGCCATGATTATGCTGTTCAACTCCCGTTCGCGCGAAGCGGTTAAAGCCGGCGCAAACCGTTTCTTTGTTTCTGACAAACTATTTCCTCAGACTATTGATGTCCTGAAAACCCGTTCAGAGCCACTCGGAATAAAAATTGAAACCGGCGACTGGCAAACCGTTGAGTTTGACAACAGCTGGTTTGGCGCCATCGTTCAGTATCCTGATGAATTGGGTGAGATATATGACTACAG
>JAAXUD010000242.1 GCA_013336205.1 Lentimicrobium sp.
CTGGTTGTATAGCTGTTCTCCCACTGTACGAACCCTACGGTTACTCAGATGGTCGATATCATCTACCTCAGTACGAAGGTTAATAAGCGCGATAAGGTATTTTATAATGGATATAATATCCTGTTTCGTAAGAACCTTGGTTTCCAATGAGGTATCAAGGTTGAGCTTTTTATTGATCCGGTAACGGCCAACATCACCAAGATCATAACGTTTATCAGAGAAAAAGAGTTTATCAATGATTCCACGGGCAGTTTCTTCGTCAGGTGGCTCTGCATTACGCAATTGCCTGTAGATATATTCCACCGCTTCTTTTTCAGAATTGGCAGTATCCTTTTGCAGGGTATTGAAAATAATCGAGTAATCAATATTATCAGGATCCTCCCGGTGCAGCAGAATAGTCTTCGCACCCGATTCAACGATAAGGTCAATATGATGGTTTTCGATAACTGTTTCGCGGTCAATAATAACCTCGGTACGTTCGATCGAAACAACTTCTCCGGTATCTTCATCAACAAAGTCTTCCACCCAGTTTTTTAAAACCCTGGCTGCAAGCCTCCGGCTAACTACTTTCTTAATTCCGGCTTTCGAAACTTTTACTTCTTCGGCCAGGTTAAATATCTCAAGAATATCCTTATCGGTTTCATAACCGATAGCCCTGAGCAGTGTAGTTACTGGTAATTTCTTTTTACGGTCGATGTATGCATACATCACATTGTTGATGTCGGTGGTAAACTCCATCCACGATCCTTTGAAAGGAATGATTCTGGCCGAGAACAATTGTGATCCATTGGCATGGTAACTTGTACCAAAAAACACACCGGGTGAGCGGTGCAACTGTGAAACAACGACCCTTTCGGCACCGTTAACCACAAAAGTACCTTTAGGAGTCATGTATGGAATCATCCCCAGGTAAACGTCCTGGATGATGGTTTCAAAGTCTTCATGCTCCGGATCGGTACAGTATAATTTGAGTTTGGCTTTAAGAGGTACACTATAAGTCAGCCCCCTCTCAATGCATTCCTCAATTGAATAACGGGGCGGGTCAATAAAGTAATCGAGAAACTCGAGAACGAAATTGTTACGCGCATCGGTAATTGGGAAGTTTTCGGCGAAAACCTTGTACAAGCCTTCCGAAGCCCGGTTTTCGGGGTTCGTTTCTAACTGGAAAAAATCCTGAAATGACTTGATTTGAATATCAAGGAAATCAGGATACGAGGTTTTTATCTTGGAAGACCCGAAACTAATTCGTTCGATTGTTTTTGAAGCCAAGGTCGTAAAATTTAAAGTAAATACTCAGTTATTTAAACAATTAAACCCGATTAAATAATCGGGAAACAGCAGGTTCTGCACCTACGCATACGCAGAGGAACAGAACCTGCAGGTATAATTGCAAATCCCATCTAGTTATTTTACTTCTACCTCTGCGCCTGCTTCTTCAAGTTGTTTTTTCAGTGCTTCGGCTTCGTCTTTTGAAACGCCTTCTTTTATTGCTTTAGGAGCTGCGTCAACGAGTTCTTTAGCTTCTTTCAGTCCAAGACTGGTAAGCTCTTTTACAAGTTTAACAACTGCCAGTTTAGCCTGACCAGCTGCTTTAAGGATAACATCGAACTGAGTTTTTTCTTCAACAACTGCTGCTTCAGTGGCTGCACCAGCCATCATAACAGGAGCGGCGGCTGCTGGTTCAATTCCATATTCGTCTTTAAGAATCTGGGCTAATTCGTTAACTTCTTTAACAGTCAGATTAACCAATTGTTCTGCAAAAGCTTTTAAGTCTGCCATTTTTATTGATGTTTAAATTGTTTTACAATGAAGGTTTTAATCAGATTTTTGATTTTCAGTGCTTCTTAATGAAGCTTATGCTTCCCTTTCAGAAAGGGTTTTAAGAACTCCGCTCAATTTATGACCACCGGACTGTAATGCTGAAATAACATTGATTGCAGGTGATTTAAGTGCGAGAATAATATCTGCGATGAGCTCATTCTTTGTTTTGATGCTGATAAGCAGATCAAGGCTATTGTCACCAACAAATGACATTTCCTCAACGTAAGCCCCTTTTAAAATAGGCCTGTCGCTGGTTTTGCGGAATTCCTTAATTAGCTTTGCAGGTTCATTGTTTACTTCCGACAACATGATGGAAGTAGCACCCTTAAGTGTTTCAAAAAGTCCTGAAAAGTCCTTACCGGAGCGTTCCATCGCTTTGAGCAACAATTTATTCTTTACAACGATAAGTTTCACATCCCGTTTAAAGCATAACCGCCTCAATCTGTTGGTTACTTCAACATTCAGATTGGAAATATCGGTTATATAGACGGTGTTACTGCTTTGAAGTTGTTCGGTCAGGGTGTCAATCAGTTGACTCTTTTCTTCTTTTCTCATGATAATTTTTCAGTTTTCGAGGAAAGTTCCACAGATTAACTACGCAGTGATTGATTTTTGATCAACACGAATACCCGGACTCATAGTACTGGACATGAAAAGTGATTTCATGTAAGTACCTTTAGCTGCAGTCGGTTTAAGTTTCACAATAGTTTGAAGAAGCTCCTTTGCATTTTCAAGCAATTTAGCTTCATCAAATGAAGTTTTTCCGACGGCTGCATGAACGATTCCGAACTTATCAACCTTAAAATCGATTTTACCAGCTTTCGCCTCAGTTACCGCTTTACCGACTTCCATAGTTACGGTACCGGTTTTTGGGTTTGGCATCAGGCCACGTGGACCTAATATCTTGCCGAGTGCACCAACTTTGGGCATGATGCTGGGCATGGTAATCACAACGTCAACATCAGTCCAGCCTTCCTTGATTTTCTGGATATATTCGTCCAGACCATAAAAATCTGCCCCGGCAGCTTTGGCTTCTTCCTCCTTATCGGGAGTACAGAGTACCAAAACTTTTATAGTTTTGCCGGTACCATGAGGCAGCATCACAGTTCCCCTGACCATTTGATTGGCCTTACGGGGATCAACACCTAAACGAACGTCAATATCAACTGAGCTATCGAATTTGGTGTTTGATATCTGCTTCACTATTTTTATGGCTTCACTCAGGGTGAAGGTGCCGTTCTTATCGAACTTGGCAAGAGCCTCTTTCCTTTTTTTTGTCAATTTAGCCATTTCACGCCTTGTTAAGAATTTGTTTTAACAATTTAACTGTCACTCTTTGTGTCAGCGCTGTTATTTGTCAATAGCAAAGGGAGGGGTACCTGAAACGGTAATTCCCATACTCCTTGCTGTTCCAGCAACCATACTCATTGCTGATTCGAGTGTAAAAGCATTCAGGTCGGGCATCTTAATTTCTGCAATAGCCTGAACCTGATCCCAGGTAACCGAACCAACTTTTTTGCGGTTTGGCTCTGCTGAGCCGCTCTTCAATTTGGTTGCGTCTAACAACTGAACTGCTACAGGAGGAGTTTTGATGATAAATTCAAAAGACTTATCTTTGTAAACAGTTATGATAACCGGGAGGATTTTTCCAGCCTGGTCCTGCGTACGAGCGTTAAACTGCTTACAGAACTCCATGATATTGACACCCTTTGAACCTAAAGCAGGTCCAATGGGAGGTGACGGATTGGCTGCACCACCTTTTACTTGCAGTTTAATAAAACCGCTTATTTCTTTTGCCATTATTGAAAACTTAGTGATTTAGAAATTCACAGTCACCCGTTCGTCAGTCTTTCTCTACTTGCATAAAGCCGAGCTCAAGTGGGGTTTTACGACCAAATATTTTGACCATAACTTTCAACTTTTTCTTTTCCTCGTTGATTTCTTCAATCACTCCGGTGAAACTGTTGAAAGGCCCATCGATTACGGTAACGGTTTCGCCAACTATAAACGGAACACTGACTTCTTCGCCCTGTTCTGTAAGTTCGTCGACTTTACCCAATATGCGGTTTACTTCGGCCGGTCGCAGGGGAACGGGTTCACCCTTTGAGCCTAAGAAACCTAAAACACCCGGTACACTTTTTATAGTGTGAGGGATTTCTCCAACCAGTATTGCCTCAATCAATATATAGCCCGGAAGATAATTCCGTTCTTTACTGACTTTCTTACCCTTACGCACTTGATAAATCTTCTCGGTAGGGATCAGCACCTGAGATATGAAATCACTAAGACCAAGGCGGTTGATCTCGCTTTCAAGGTATTGTTTTACCTTTTTTTCGTTACCGCTTATGGCCCGGATTACGTACCACTTTTTATTGTCATCACCCATAGAGAAACGCGTAAATGATAAGTTGAATTATCAAATAACTGATTTAGATTAAGTAAAAGAAAGCGGTCACTTCCTAAAACAGCAGGTAGAACTGTTCCAATGAAGTCTGGAAAGACACATCCATCAAATAAACGACAAACGCGATTATAAGGGAAGCGATGGATACAACTATTGCACTATTCTGGAGCTCGCTCCATGTGGGCCAGGAAGTTTTATTAACCAGCTCATCGTAACTTTCGCTGAAATAATCCTGAATTTTTGTCTTTGCCATTTGACCATTTTATTTATTTGCACGGGAGGAGAGACTCGAACTCCCAACCAACGGTTTTGGAGACCGCTACTCTACCAATTGAGCTACACCCGTTTGATAATCTTCAAGAGGACTTAACCCCGCCAATGTAATTATTATTTAATATGGCAGGGATAAAGGCATTCGGTAAGAACACCTTTATCCCGGGTAATTTTTAGTCAAGAATCTCAGTTACCTGACCTGCACCTACTGTACGACCACCTTCGCGGATAGCGAAACGGAGGTTTTTCGACATTGCGATAGGAGCAATCAGTTTAACTTTAACTGAAAGGTTGTCACCTGGCATAACCATTTCAACACCTTCAGGAAGATGAACTTCACCAGTAACGTCAGTGGTTCTGAAATAGAACTGAGGGCGATACTTGTTGTGGAATGGAGTATGACGTCCGCCTTCTTCTTTTTTAAGAATGTAGACCTCAGCGTTAAATTCCATATGAGGAGTTACTGAACCTGGTTTTGCGATAACCATACCACGACGGATGGAATCTTTATCAATACCACGGAGGAGCAGACCTGCGTTATCACCAGCTTCACCTGTGTCGAGGATCTTGCGGAACATCTCAACTCCGGTAACAACTGATTTAAGTTTTTCAGCATCAAGACCAATAATATCAACGGCATCACCAGTATGGATAACACCAGTTTCGATACGGCCTGTTGCAACAGTTCCACGACCGGTGATTGAGAATACGTCCTCAACCGGCATAAGGAAAGGTTTGTCAATATCACGTGGAGGTAATGGAATCCATGTATCAACTGCATCCATGAGTTCGATAATTTTCTCAACCCATA
>JAAXUD010000775.1 GCA_013336205.1 Lentimicrobium sp.
CCACGTAAATGTACTGTTAGTATCTATTCTACCAACGGATCATTGATCAGGCAGTTCACCAAAGATGCAGAGGGGACTGCTATTGAATGGGACTTAAAGAATTATGCCGGAATCCCGATTGCGGGTGGTGTTTATCTCATTCATGTTAAAGCCGATGGTGTTGGTGAGAAAATAGTGAAATGGTTTGGTTCGCTTCGTCCAATTGACCTTAACTCATTCTGATGCAAAGAAGTAAAGTATCTGAAAATTTTAAAACATTCAAACTATTGATTATGAACAAGATCTTTAAATACTTCGCTGCCTTTTTACTGACCGGAATTCTTATTGTGCCGTTCAATCGTGCGACAGCCGGTAACAAGGACAGGACCGGGCAGGCAGGCGCATCAGAATTGCTGATTAATCCCTGGGCACGCAGCTCAGGCTGGGGTGGTGCCAATGTATCCTGTGTTAAAGGACTGGAAGGTTTATTTTCCAATGTAGCAGGAACTGCTCACACAAAAGGAACAGAATTAATTTTCTCACATACACGATGGTTACAGGGTAGCGATGTAGACATCAATACTTTTGGACTTACACAGAAAATCGGAGAAAGTGGTGTTATCGGGCTTGGGATTATGTCTATGAGTTTCGGTGATATTCCTATTACTACTGAGGATTTACCTGATGGTGGCATCGGAGACTTTGCCCCGACTTACATGAATATCAACATCTCCTATGCGAAAGCTTTTTCCAGCAGTATCTATGGCGGTATCAACATCAAAATTGTTTCTGAAGTTATTTCTGACGTTAGTGCCCAGGGAATTGCGCTGGATGCTGGTATTCAGTATGTAACCGGTCCCCGCGATAATATCAGGTTTGGTATTACACTTCGTAATGTGGGTCCTACGATGAGTTTTAATGGTGATGGTCTTTCAATCAGGAGTTTGCTTCCGGGACAGGAAAGTTATTTCACCCTGGAACAGCGTTCTGCTGATTTCGAATTACCTACCCAATTAGCCCTGGGAGCTTCCTATGACTTTAAACTTGGTGAAATACACCGTTTGACACTGGCCGGTAATTTTATCTCAAACTCATTTACGAAAGATCAGTTTATTTTCGGTGCCGAGTATGAGTTGAAATCTTACCTGATGCTCAGGGGTGGTTATACTTACGAAGAAGGAATTACCAGCAATACTGAGCGCACTACCGCATTTACCGGGCCAAGTGCAGGATTTACTGTAGCTGTTCCCTTAAATAAGGAAAAAGGCTCATCATTGGCTATTGATTACTCTTACAGGGCTACTGATCCGTTCAATGGAACTCACAGTATCGGCGCCAGGTTTAACCTGTAAACAGCTAAATTTTCTTTAGGTTAATCCTATTGTATTAAACATAATTTTGAAAGGACCCTTTTAAAAAGGGTCTTTTCTTCTTATTATCCAGAAGCGAATATCAAAAGAATACGACAATGTACTATACATTAGAAGGACTAAACAGGTTAAAAGCAGAGCTCGACCAGTTAATCGGAGTTGAGCGGCCATCTATTTCACAGCAAATTGCGGAAGCCCGTGACAAAGGCGATTTATCAGAAAATGCGGAGTACGATGCTGCCAAGAATGCTCAGGGTATGCTTGAACTCAGGATATCCAAATTGCAGGAGACTATCCGTAATGCCAGAATTATAGATGAAACAAAACTCGATATTTCGAAAGTTTTGATTCTTACAACAGTCAAAATCAGGAATACCAAGAATAATGCAACAATGACCTATTCGCTGGTTCCTGAGAACGAAGCCGACCTGAAGTCTGGAAAAATTTCAGTAAGTTCACCCATTGCAAAAGGTCTTTTAGGAAAATCGGTGGGTGATAGCGTTGAGATTCAGGTTCCGGCCGGGAAAATGACCTTTGAGATTGTTGAGATATTACGATAAACTTAAAACCTGAAATCATGGCCAGTATCTTTTCACGCATCGTAAGTGGCGAAATCCCTGCCTACAAGGTGGCTGAGGACGATCAATTTCTCGCTTTTCTTGATATCAATCCACTTGCGGAAGG
>JAAXUD010000243.1 GCA_013336205.1 Lentimicrobium sp.
CTTCGTCATTCGTACTTCGTTATTCGTACTTCGTCATTCTTCATTCGTACTTCGTCATTTTTCTTCATTCGTAAATCATCACCGATCAAACCGATATTCCGGATTCAGTGTATAAAACACGCCGGTTTCAGAGTAGTTCATTTTTATAATTCCAAGCACAATAAAATCAGCCAGAATGTGCTCGCAGCGTTGCGCGGTATAACCTGAAAGCTTTTTAAATCCGGATAATGTAATTTTCTCATGAACCTCCAGATAGGCCAGCATCGTTCGTTCGATGGTCGTATATTCAATATAAACGCCCCGGGGATCTTTCTTTTTTCTCCAGACTTTTATCAATACGCCGTTTGCAGGATAGTTCTGGTCGCCGACCCTGACGTATACCTGGTAATTACCTTCCTTGTCGGGGGCTGAATGAGGACCACTGAAGCTTTTCGGAATAATAATTTCCAACACAGACCTCCCATTCTCGTCCCACTCCTTCATCTCGAAATAAACCTCTGGTTTGCAGTAAAGACTGGCGCCTGCTTCAACCATATAATACTCTTCATCTGAACGTACTCCGGCAATTGAGCCATTGTCTTTAACACCCAGCAACAGCCTGCCACCATCGGTGTTGGCAAAAGCAGCGAGCGAGCGGGCAATCTTCTTCGAGTCGGTGATACCGAACTTAAAGTCGAGTTGCTGATGCTCTCCTTCAGCGATGAGTTTCTGGATATGTGAAGGCATTGGAAAGCTTAAAGTAAAAAGTTTAAAGTAAAAAGTCTAAAGTAAAAAGTCTAAAGTTCAAAGCTCAAAGTTCAAAGCTCAAAGTTCAAAGCTCAAAGTTCAAAGCTCAAAGTTCAAAGCTCAAAGTTCAAAGCTCAAAGTTCAAAGTTTACCCGACGTAACGCAGAGGAGGCGGGCTCAAATTAGAAAGCTCAAATTAGAAAGCTCAAAGTAGAAAGCTCAAAGTCTAAAGTTCAAAGTTCAAAGTAAAAAGCAGTAACTGTCTGCCTGGATTCCCTTCAGGCATTAGAAATTAGAAATTTTACGATGTTCATATTCCATGCTCTGCGCCCCATGCTCCATGCCCTGAGCCCTGTGCCCCGAGCCCTGTGCCCTGTGCCCTGTGCCAAAGAAGGGACGAGGGACGGAAAATAGGGACGAGGGACGAATATCTCCATGCCCCATGCTCCATGCCCTGTGCCCTGTGCTATCTGAACATCGGCAACAAATCCTTCATCACTTCCTTATTTACCAGAAAGGTCATCATCTTCAATCTGATATAATCTTCATGAACAAAGTAATAACCAAAATTAGGATTTTTTTCTGGTCCACCTGTTCTTGAACCTGCGCCTGAATCCTTGAAAAGAAACCAGGCAGTGCCATCCTTCTCCTGATAACCAACCACATGCATGCCATGGTCATCGGTAGTGGTTCCGTTGCTGAATCTGAACTGACGGGCATTTTCATCAATCGCAGCCGAAGGAATGTCAAAAGAAGGGATCATAGCTGCATTGGCCTCGCGGGCCAGGAAACCTGCTTCAGAAACATCACCGGCTATAGAAACCGTGATTCCTGATTTTAAGGCTTTCATCAGAATCTTCATGTAGTCATCCAGTGGAATATTATAATAACTGGCATCATTCCACCAGTTGTCAGGAACTTCAAAAACTACCTGCTTCCAGTAAGGCTGTTGCATGATTGAAAGTACATCGATGTAGTCATTGGGGTTAATGCGTAGTATTTCAGACAGGTATTGCTGAGGCGTGTATTCCTTGCCCTGCACATTTACCCTGGCGGGCGGTTCGCCTATATAATGATGCATAATGCTTTTAACTGTGCTTACCACTGTTGCTTCATCCCAGGCATTTCTGGTTTTTACACCATCCAGATAGGCTTTGATCTCATTAAACATTTTCTCGTGCGACTGAAATTCCTGTCCGGGCAGCAATCCTGAATAGGAGGAATAGGGCAGGGTACCATATTTTTTCATCACCCTGATAACCGCATTCATTTCTGAACCTTCCCCGATATAAATCTTTCCTCTTGTTCTGACAAACTGTACCGCACGTTCAATGTATTCGCAGTAAGCTGTATACATTTCAGAAAGCTTGATTTCCTGCCGGGTAAGCCTGTAGATTTCTGATTCAAACATCGAGGTGGCTGAATAACTCCAGCAGGTGTTGGTATTACCCTGGGAAACCGGCGACAGGTGCCAGATTGATTTAAAGGTATTTTTATCAGTTGGAATAGCTATTCCGGATGGATCCATTTTAAAAGTTCCGGATTGCTTAACAGTTTCCTGGGTGCTTTCAAATTTCTCAATTCCCTTCAGGATAGAGTTCTGATAATAACCGGGTTCGTAAAATTTAAATACACCTTTGCTGTTCGTATTGTTTTGAGCAGAAGCTGAGGCAATAATTAATAATACGCCACCCAAAAGAATTTGCTTTTTCATTTCCTGTTTATTTTAGATGAAAAACCCCTGCCTTTCCGGCGATTTTCCGGAGAGACAGGGGTAAATACTGTGTCCGGTTATTACAAAATTACGATATTGTTTTTAGCAGTGATCTTTTCGCAGAAATGACATTGAAGCTTAAGGTCTTCCTTGTCAATAACGCTAAATCGTGTGGAGACATTTTCCTGATTTGTTATACAGTTGGGATTCACGCACTTAACAAACCGTTTGATTACATCGGGAATCTCAACATGTCTTTTTTCAATGACCTTATAGTCTTTTATTATGATCAGTGTGGCAGATGGGGCTATCAGTGCGATTTTGTTGATGTCCTGTTTTTCAAAAAATACATTACTCACTTTAATGATGCCTTTTTTGCCATATTTCTGACTATCCAGGTTAAAACCTATGGTTACCTGTGTTCCGGTTTCTTCTAGGTTCAGCATTTTTACAACCCTGAATACGCTTTTGGCTGGTATATGATCGATAACGGTTCCGTTTTCGATCGCTGAAACAACCAGTTCTTTTCTGATATTTTCGTTTTCCATTTCTTTTCTCGGTTTACCTGTTTGCAACTGTTATTTTACACCCAGAATAGTGGCCAGCAATGCCTGTCTTACATATACTCCATTCTTTGCCTGCTGAAAATAGTAGGCCTGACTGGTGCTGTCAACATCCTCGGTTATCTCGTTAACCCTTGGCAGGGGATGAAGTACGCGCATATTCTCTTTACATCCGGTCAGCATACTGGCTGTGAGAATATAGGCATTCTTAACTTTTTCATATTCAATAGGATCGGAAAATCTTTCTTTTTGTATGCGGGTCATATAAATAATGTCGGCAATCGCCATTACATCATTCAGATCGGTGTACTGGTGGTACTTTAAATTATTTTCCTTGATGTGCATTTTCACATAGCTGGGCAATTTTAACTCAGCCGGGGAAACCAGGTGAAAGGTGGTGTCAAAATTACAAAGAGCCATTACATCTGAATGAACTGTTCTTCCGTATTTAAGGTCACCAACAAAAGCGATATTTATACCGTCAAGTTTTCCCTGTGTTTTACGGATGGAGTATAAATCAAGCAAACATTGGGTAGGATGCTGATTGCCCCCATCCCCGGCATTGATCACCGGAACACTAGCCACTTCGCTGGCAAAACGGGCGCTTCCCTCACGGGGATGTCGCATTACAATAATATCGCTGTAATTGCTTACAGTCAGAATGGTATCTTTCAGGGATTCGCCTTTCGAAACGCTTGAATTGGACGCATCGGAGAATCCGATTACCTTGGCGCCGAGCCGTGAGGCTGCACTTTCGAAACTCAAACGTGTTCTGGTTGATGGCTCAAAAAAAAGTGTAGCCACCACAAAATCCTCCAGTATTTTCTGTGTGGGATTTTTTTCAAATTCTTCAGCCAGATCGAGTATTCTGATGTACTCCTCCTTTGTGTAATCGTTGATGGAAACTAAGCTCCGGTTTTTCATGGTTCTTTGTCGGGTTTTGGATTTCGGTTTACAAAAATAAGTATCAGTTTTTATGCTTTAGTAAGATGTTGATAATCGGTTAAAAAAAATCGCATTTCTGCAAAAGCATTTCTTTTTACGTTAAATTCCAGCGTTATTCAAGGCAATAATTTTGAAGCAACAATTTCATAAATCAAAAACGAATTTTCAAAGCGGCAAAAAAAAAGCCCCGATAAACGGGGCTTTCAATTACTTAACCAGATTGTGTTTTTTAACAAATTCATCAAGAATGCCGGTCAGGTTTGGAGTGCCGATTTCCTGAAGATCGTAGCCAACTTTTACAGTGGGCTTGTTAATCTTAACAATTCTGCTGAGATCAATCGGAGTAGCAATAACTACTGCATCACAAGGTGTGTTCTCAATTGTCTTTTCAAGGTCGCGCACCTGCTCGTCACCGTATCCCATTGCTGGAAGTAAAGTGCCGATGTTAGGATAAATACGGAAAGTTTCGCTGAGTTTGCCAACTGTGAATGGACGGGGATCAACCAGTTCAGCAGCGCCGAATTTCAGGGCAGCAACAACGCCGGCACCGATTTTCATTTCGCCATGGGTGAGGGTTGGGCCATCTTCAACTACCAGTACACGTTTGCCACGGATAAGTTCTGGTTTGTCAACGGTAAGTGGTGAAGCTCCATCAACTACAATAGCATTCGGGTTTACCCTTGCAAGGTTAGCGCGTACTGCATTGATATTCTCAAGGCTGGCTGAGTCAATTTTGTTGATAACAATCACATCTGAAATGCGCGCTACAACTTCACCAGGATAATAACTTACTTCAGCACCCGGACGCAAAGGATCGGCTACACCAATCATAAGGTCTGGTTTGTAGAATGGGAAGTCATTATTTCCACCATCCCAGAGAATAACATCACAACCATCAGGATCAACTTCTGCGGCACGGACAATGGCTTCATAGTCAACACCTGCATAAATTACATTTCCACGAACTACATGTGGTTCGTATTCTTCCATTTCTTCGATGGTGCATTTATGTTTTTTCAGATCTTCAACAGTGGCAAAGCGCTGAACTTTTTGAGCATTCAGGTCTCCATAAGGCATTGGATGGCGAATAGCGACAACCTTCAGGCCTTTTTCCATGAGAATTTCAATGATGCGGCGACTGGTCTGGCTTTTGCCACAACCGGTGCGGGTAGCGCCAACTGCAATCACAGGTTTGGTGCTTTTTACCATAGTATCTTTAGGGCCTAACAGCATGAAATTAGCACCTGCAGCATTAACCACAGCACTCATGTTCATTACTCTTGGGTAGGGAACATCGCTGTATGAAAATACACAGTCGTCAACTTTCAGGTCTTTGATCAGCTTAGGT
>JAAXUD010000244.1 GCA_013336205.1 Lentimicrobium sp.
ATAAAATAGAAAATTCAATCTTAAACGAATCTCCACCACCCTGACCACGTCAAACAGACTGGCTCCATTACGCTTGTTAAACTTTTAACTTTTTACTTTTAACTTTTTACTTTTTACTTTTTACTTGATTTAAGTCCTATTCCACTTCCCTTGCAATACAAATCTATTCATCCTGCCGGATTCTCATTTCACCGGCGTGAATCAACGGTTCATCGAAATTCGTTTCCGAAACTTCATCTGTCCATATACTTTTACCTGATAAAACATGAAATCAAATAAATATGATTCCGAATCAGACAATAACCTATTCATTGCTCAACGAACAAAGCGATTCAGGAAATTATCACTTTCAAATTGAGGCGTTTGGTCAAAATCAAATTACCCTGATCGATAATTCCTGTAAAGTTTTGGTTGATCCTTTTTATAAATAACTGCCTGAGAAACCTAAATAAAAGTAAAAGTCATGGCCGAAAAAGTAAGCATAATTGGAGCCGGAATCGCTGGTCTCAGCGCCGGATGTTACCTGCAAATGAATGGTTTTCAAACTGAAATTCATGAATTGCATACTTTGCCCGGAGGTCTTTGCACTGGATGGGAACGCAATGGTTACACCATCGACGGATGCATTCACTGGCTGGTAGGATCAAGGCCGGGCAATAATAGTTTATATAATGCCTGGAACGAACTGATTGATATGAAGCAACTCAGCATCTACGACCATGAAATATTTTACCGGTTTGAGGATGAGGGTAATTGTATCAGGTTTTACAATAACATTGACAGGCTTGAATCAGAGCTACTTACAAAAGCACCCGAAGACAAGCTGGTTATCGGGGATTATATTTCAGCCGCCCGGAAATTCAGTAAAATGAACCTTCCCCTGGGCAAACCACGCGAACTTTTTACCCTGGCGGATGGAATTGATGCCCTGATCAGGATGGGACCCTACCTGGGAAAGCTCAATAAATGGTCAAAAGTATCGATTGCTGATTTTGCCGCCCGCTGCAAAAATCCACTACTCCGGAAAGCAATGGAAAATCTGTTCGTGCCTGAGATGGCCGTGGTGTTTCCCATGATAACTACCGCCTGGATGAACAATAAAACAGCGGGTTATCCAATCGGAGGCTCTTTGAAATTTTCGCAGTTGATTGAACAAAGATACCTCAGGCTGGGAGGAAAAATAAATTACCACAGCCGGATAAAGGAAATTATGACCAGCGACATCAAAGGCAGCAGACAAGCCTGTGGTGTGATTACTGCAGATGGGCTGGAACACAAAAGCGATTATGTTATCTCGGCAGCGGATGGATATTCAACCATTTACGAAATGCTTGGCGGGAAATACATTGACAAAAAAACAGATTCCTTTTACAAGAATGAACTGACTTTCTCCTCATACCTTCAGCTTTCGCTTGGAATTGACCATAAGATTGAATCAGAAGCCTCAAGCCTGATTTTCCCACTTACAAAGCCTGTACGTATTGATCCTGCGAATACGATCAGTGATATCAGTATTCGCATCCACAGTTTCGACCCTACGCTGGCACCCGAAGGAAAAACACTGTTAACAGCGCTGATACCAACACGGGAAGACGAATACTGGACAAACCTTCGAATGAATGACTACAGCAAATATAAAGCAGAGAAAGAACGCATCATTCATGAAATAACCGAAGGAATGGAGAATCGCCTGGGTTCTCTATTACCACACCTTGAAATGAAAGATCTCTCCACACCTGCCACAGTAGTCAGATATACCAATAACTGGAAGGGAAGTTTCGAAGGCTGGATAATGACCCCAAAAGTTGGATTCGGTCAGTTACCGATGCAGTTGCCCGGATTGAAAAACTTCTATATGGCAGGACAGTGGATTAGTCCGGGAGGCGGCTTGCCAACAGCGCTCATTTCAGGGCGGGGCGTTGCCGGGCTGATAAGTAAACAGCGTGGAAAGAAGTTTGTGACCAGTGTGGTTAATTCCTGACAATAATCAGCTTAGCTGTTTCAGCATAGCCCTCACTTCTGACTTTAACAGAATAAAATCCACTTAAAAGTCCTGAAAGGTCAATCATACAGGATTTCTGGCCGGGGCAAAAGTTGTTCATCTCATAAATAACTCTTCCCAGTGTATTGGTAATTGATATAGTCACTTCACCTAAGGAATGGTCTCCGAGCGTAATATAGGTTTCACCTGATGTTGGATTCGGGAATACCAGCGGCGCAACCCTGATGTAATTTTCACGTATCAGGCTATCAGCACCATATTGATTAGAAACGGTAAGCGTTACATTGAAAACCCCGGCCCTGTTATAAGTCACTGCTTCCGGAATCCGGCTTGTCGATTTTGAGGGAGTACCACCTTCAAATTCCCACAACCAGGAGGAAGGTGAACCGGCCGACAGATCACTGAATGTTATGGAGGAGCCAACTGGTATAACCGTAGTATCTGCAATAAACCGGGCAACCGCCCTGTTTTCATTAAAGGAGCCATTCAAAATTGAAATTCCGGTATTATCAGGATCGAGCCATGGTTTAAGCCTGGTTGAGTCGTCTGTTCCGTTTGATTCCCATGAAAATGAAAGTCTGCCATAGAAATCAGCACCAGTCAGATTTGAACAACCTGATTCGCCGCCGGTTAACTGTCCTAAAAACCGCCCCTGCGCATTAAAAAGCGGCGAGCCTGACGAACCACCTTCTGTTACACCATGTCCGTTTTCGGTTGCAGCCCATACTACCCTGAAGTGTGTTCCCGGCACCTGTCCCCACTGATCAACCGCCAGTTGTTCAGTGTAGGTGGAGATTTTTTTAACATCACCTGCCGGATGATGAATTCCAACACCCGAATTACTCAGGCTACCCGTATTGTCCCATCCTGCATAATATGGTTCGTAATCTGCGGGAATGATATCATTTAGCTGAACAAGATAAAAGTCACTCCCATTATTTTGCTGTGGTGAACTGCTCGCCAGTTTCACAGCCCCGGTCAGGGACTTATTATCCTCTACTGCTTCGTCCTGGCAACCCGGTGTTTCATAAATGAAATAAAATATCCACTGCGACACATCGGCAGGAGTTGCATAGGTCTCGGCAAAGGAACGTGCGCAATGGTCGGCAGTAATCAACAGCGGTGAAAAGTCGACCGAAGTATTATTCATAAGTGTACCTGTGCACCAGTAGGAAGCATTGCCATTTTTTATCAGTATTCTGACTACGCTCTTTATTTCTTTACGCCAGTTATCACCTTCGCTGCAGGCTGCATTCACTTCACAACTGCCTGAATTCCTTAAATCACCGGTCTGACTATCATAAAAAAACATTGGCTTATATACATACAGCACCTCCCCTATTTCAAATGCGGAATTACCGGCTTCTGATAAGGGGCAGGTGTATTCAATAAAAAGGCTTTCTCCTTTAACGACTTCAATGGCAAATTTTCGACTCGCCTGGTTATTCAGGCTTGTATAAGAACCAAGTACCTGTTTTTTATCTTCTGAATAAACAAACATTCTTGCCCCTTCCGGCAAACTGAATTCAGAGAAATAGAGCCCAAGACCATAAGCGCCGGTGGAGCGGAGGTTTATCAGCCAGGTTTGTTCGGAGCCATTCGCCGATACTATTATTCCTGCAGATGCAGGGTTAATACTCACCGGTAAGTTCATTCCCATCCTTTCAGGTAATCCCGATTCTTCGAACAGCAAGTCTTCCTGCTCCAGTTTATTTATATCAGGTGCCGGTATTTCGAAGCGGAGGTTATTTTGCTGTGTTCTGCTTACTTCAGAAAATAAAGGGTTTCCTCCGCTACTCAACTGCGCGGATAAAAATAGCGGACATAAGCTAAAGACGATCAGGATATAGACAGAAATACCCAGGATCTTATTATATCTGGATTTCAACATATTCATATTACCGTACAAAGTTACGAATTTATAACAAGGGCTTCAATCATGTGTATAAGGTTAATTTGTTTTAAGTATAATTGTAACCACCTTCATCATAATATAATTTAAATACATGTTTATCAATTTATTAGAACATTTTGCAATCCATTCGAAGAGTAACCGGCAGCTAATAAAAAGATTCTGAAAAGCGGCTAATACTCACGATCTGAAGGATGTTTTTACCATGGAATCATAATCTTTAATAAATTTGATGAATTAAACGTTACATTTCGCGTTTTGCTGTATTAATAAACGTACTTCGCTAATTATAAATCTAAACAAACAGGCAGATTTTTGCTTTTTCCTGCTAACCGAAAGCACTTATGAAGCTATTAAGAAATAAGATAACTATTCTGATTCTGATTGCCACGCTGGTATCAATAGGAGTAATAGTTTTCATACATCTGTACTTCAGTTCATCAGTCGAAAAACTGAAGAGAAGTTATGCCCAATCGCAGGTTTCCCTTCTTCAAAATCATATTATAATAAATTCGGCCCCTGCCAGGAAAGCGCTTATCTTTCTTTCAGGCAATAGTGATCTTCAGTCCTGTGAATTACAAAAATCAGGTTTTCCGGAAGGAATAGGTAACCGATTATCAATGTCCGGCCTCAGTTTTATTATAGTTACCAATAGCAAACTATCTCCGATAGCCACCTTTCCTTCTGATCATAAGGATATCCGCTCAATGATTCCAGGAAGCATACTGGTATTCAGCAAAATTCTCAGCGATGGGAAAATCACCCAGTATTATCAAACAAAAAATGATTCTGTGTTTGAACTTTTGGCTGTTAAAATTCCGGGATGCCAGAATCAATTATCAGACACCAGCGAAATGTGGCTTTTTGCAGGCAGGTATATCAATGAAGAAGTAATAGGGAACATTGTAACCCAACTACCCGGCAAAATAGCGTTTCACAATCCACCAAAGTCATTGGGATCGGCAATTAACGCAAAGGAGAATCTGTATAGCTCCTCTCTGCCTCTTTATGGCTGGGATAACCTTCCGGTCGTTTCAATAAGCATTGAAACACAGCCGGAACTTATGCAACTGCTGTCAAGGCAACAAAAATCCCTCCTGTTTGTATTGATTATTATGGCAACCGCATTTATGGTTTTCATCTATCTGTACCTAAATCGCTATTACTTATTGCCAATCAGGTTGTTATCACTTGCACTCAAAGAAAAAGACCCTGAGTACATAAGAATGATAAGCGACACTGACCCTGATTTTAGTTCTTTACAGCTTATGCTGATCAATGTATTTAATCAGGAAAAATTATTATCCGACATGGTAAAAAGGCGCAGCAGAGAAAACACTAACAACTATCATGCAGCCATTCTGTCACGCAT
>JAAXUD010000245.1 GCA_013336205.1 Lentimicrobium sp.
TTTATAAGTAATTTTCTGATTGAGGCACATGCACCAGCGCTTATGGCAGGTAGCATCACCATTGACGATGCTGCAGGCAATGGCAACGGGCGACTGGATGCCGGTGAAACAGCCACCCTGAAAATCACTACCTACAACCCTGGCGATTATACAGCAGCCGCTGCAATAGCTCAGCTTACTACCCCAAGTCCTTTTGTCACTATTACCAACCAAAGTGTTGAGCTGGGCGATATTTTTCCTGGTATCTTAAATGCTGCCATAGCACAATTCGAAATTCAGGTTGCCCCGGAAACTCCGGTTGGTCATGCAGCTGCCTTCAATTACGCTGTTGTCTCCGGGGTTTTGACAAGCGAAAGAACTTATAATATACCCGTAGGTCTTATTCTTGAAGACTGGGAAACCGGCGGATTCGAATCCTTTGAATGGGGTTTTAGCGGAACAGCACCCTGGGCAATTGCCACGGATCAGGTTTTTGAAGGAAACAACAGTTCCAAATCAGGTGTTATCAGCGATAGCCAGAACAGCGAAATGTTTGTTGACTATAATGTGATGAATGTTGATTCTATTTCATTTTACATTAAAGTTTCATCGGAAAACAGCTACGATTATCTGAAGTTTTATATTAACGGAACCATGCTTGATCAATGGTCTGGCGAAGTTGACTGGACAAGGGTTGTTTACCCGTTAAGTCCCGGACAACAGACATTCAGGTGGATATACAGTAAAGATGGCTCTGTTGTTAGCGGAAGTGATGCTGCCTGGGTTGATTACATTGTTTTCCCTTCACCACTCCAGACAACCGCTTTTGCAGGTCCTGATGCAGTAACCTGCGAAGCAACTGCTGTGATGGTTGATGGAATGGCTTCAAATTACGTTAGCTCTGCCTGGTCAACTTCAGGCGATGGAGTGTTTGAAGATGGCAGCTTGCTCAATACTTTCTACACCCCTGGCGTGAACGACATCTCCAATGGCACCGCAACCCTTACCCTTACAGTTACAGGCCCCGATGATCAGCTTATGACCGATTTTATGGTTCTTGGCATTTCCTCGGCTGCCCTGGTCAGTGCAGGTGATGACATCGTTGTCTGCAGCGGTGCTGAAGTTTTACTCAACGCAACAGGAACCGCGTATACTTCGGTTGAATGGACGACATCCGGCACCGGAACTTTTACCGATAATGGTTCTTTAACAACAGCCTATATCCCTTCCGAAACGGATATTACAGCTGGAAGTGTAACACTTTCAATAGTGGCACTGTCTGCAGCTCCATGTTCAGATGCAACAGATGACCTGGCTCTACAGCTACTACCGCTGCCAACCGCCGCCCTCGCAGGCGAAAACAGTGTATGTGCCGGCAATACAACGACATCAATAAGTGTTGACCTAACAGGCACTGCCCCATGGAACATTGAAGTCAATAATGGCATTGGCACACTTACTGCCACAGAAACTCCTTTTGTTTTTGAGGTAAGTCCCGCTGAAAGTGCTGTTTACCAGATTATTTCAGTGATCGATGCCAATAATTGTCCATCTGCTGGCACAGGGGAGTTTAATGTTACTGTAAATGCTTTGCCTCAGTTAAGTCTTGTTTCTGATACAGCTGCCTGCGCAAATCATACGGTTGAGCTTACCGCCAACAGCACCAATGAGGTAAGTTTCTTCTGGATGCCGGGCGAATATACCACACAAACCATTGCAGTAGACACTACAGGTGTTGGTATGGGTATGCATACATGGTCAGTTGTTGTTACCGATGCCAATGGCTGTACAAAATCGGCTCAGGCTAATGTTACTTTCAACGACTGCACCGGAATTGGTGAAATCGATAATTCCGGAATCGGAATTTATCCGAATCCTTCAAGCGGTTTATTCAATATTGTGCCTTCCAGCAAAATCTCAGGTACTTTTAATCTTGAAATCTTCGGTGCTGGCAATAAACTTGTCTATTCCCAAAACGGATTGGCCTTAAATGCAGGTAAAAATGCAGCAATAAATGCAGGGCAACTTGCTGATGGCATCTATATGCTCAAACTCACCGGTAAAACGGATTCATATTCTGCCAAGCTTATCATAAGAAAATAAGCACTGTTTTTTGCAGGTTTATTATAAGAAGGGCTGTTTTGAACAGCCCTTCTTTATTTATAATCGCTCTAAATAAAATGAATAAATAATCAAATTAACGGTGGCTTTCATTTTTAATTATTTTTGCGAAGTATAAAATCCCATTCAGGTTCAATAATTTATCAGATTGATTTTGAATGGTTTCAAATTCTCACCATCAAACAACGCTATGAAAACAACTTTATCAGGTTTACTTTCGATTTTTGGTTGGGTCAAAAGATTCGCCATAACATTGGTGCTGGCCATTGCCCTGATTAACACCTTTGCTGCTGAACAAAATTACACCGATAGTTGGGGTAATCAGGGCTTAAGTCTTACCCGTCAGGACACCAAAGGAATAGAGCTGAACTTTTCTATTCAGCATTTTGGATTTTCAGATCTTGAGGTAAACGGGGAAACCATGAAAACAATTGAGTTTTCAGAGTCTTTTCTTCCAAATGAAGAAGGAGCACCTAATCTTCCTGGTTTATCGAGATACATTGCAATACCTGATGGCGCTGTTCCTGTGCTTGATATTGTCAGTATGCGTACCGAAAGGTTCAGCAATATGGATATTGCGCCATCTCCGCGCATTCCGCTGGATACCGAAGCCGGACCGCTGTTTTATGCCAAAAACACTGAAGTTTATTCAAAAAATGAGTTTTATCCTGCACAACCGGTAACACTCAACGAATTCACCAAAATTCGTGGTGTTGATGTTTGTATGTTGAGTGTTCAGCCGTATCAGTATAATCCTGTAACCAAAGAACTGATTGTATACCGCGATATTGAGATCAGTATCAGTTTTGAAGGTGGAAACGGCAGTTTTGGTGAAGAGCGCTACCGCAATCGTTGGTGGGATCCTATTCTGGAAGATGCCATCTACAATTTCAGTGCACTGCCAAAAGTTGACTATGATAAAAAAGCTGCAAACAGCAATCGTTCTACCGGTTATGATTATCTGATTATTGTTCCCAATGATCCTATCTTTTCACAATGGGCCGACTCGATCAAAAAATTCCGTACCGAAGAAGGCATATATACCGGCATTGTGAAACTTTCTGACATAGGCGTCAATGTTAATGCCGCCATGCTCGAAACCTATATCAACGATGCCTACAACAATTGGGATACGCCACCGGCAGCCATTCTCCTGCTTGGTGATTATGGACAACCAACAGCCAATGCGACCTCTATCACATCTCCCATCTGGGATAACTATTGCGTATCAGATAATATTCTGGCCGATGTTAACAACGACGATATGCCTGACATCGTTTTTGCCCGCATAACAGCACAGAATGCCACACAGCTTGAATCGATGATAGGCCGTTTCCTGAAATATGAAAGGAATCCGCCAACCAATCCAAGCTTCTATTCTAACCCGATCACAGCCCTGGGATGGCAGACAGAACGCTGGTTTCAGATCTGCTCTGAAACAGTAGGTGGTTTCTGGAAGAATTCATTGGGCAAGACTCCCGTTCGTATAAATGAAATTTATGAAGGCAATCCGGGTTCTACATGGTCAACTGCACAAAATACGGCAACCGTGGTTGGTGTTTTTGGTCCGAACGGATTAGGTTACATCCCTGCGCTGCCGAGCGAACTTGGTAACTGGAGCGGAGGCAATGCATCTCAGATCAACTTCGCACTCAATGCCGGCTCCTTTATGCTCATGCACCGCGACCACGGGATGGAAACCGGCTGGGGGGAGCCTTATTATACGAACAGCAGTATTAACTCACTTACAAACACCGACCTGTCTTTTATACTATCCATCAATTGTCTTACCGGGAAGTACAACTGGAGTGGAGAGTCTTTTGCAGAGAAATTTCATCGTCACACATACAACAACCAGCCAGCTGGCGCACTGGGGCTTATTGCTGCCTCTGAAGTCTCCTACTCTTTTGTTAATGACGTTTATGTATGGGGTCTGGTGGACAATATGTGGCCTAACTTTTTACCACAGTATGGTACAACACCTGAATCCAGGGGTATACTTCCCGGATTTGGTAATGCGGCAGGTAAATTTTTCCTGAAACAGTCGAACTGGCCATACAATACAGGAAACAAAGAAGTTACCTACAACCTGTTTCATATGCATGGAGATGCTTTCCTTAAGGTGTGTACTGTGGTTCCCAATAGTATTACAGCAATCTATAATGATTCTATTTTTGAAGGAGAAACAATATTCACTATTACGGCAAATCCAAACGCACTGGTATGTCTTACCGCAAACGGAGTTATCCTGGGAACAGGCTTAACCAGCCTTGTTAATACAATTGATATCTCAATTCCAAGCCAATCGGCCGGTACCCGCATTAAAGTAACCATAACAAAGCCTAATGCGAATCGTTATGAAGGTTGGGTTGATGTTTTACCAATGTTAACTGCAGCCGTTGCCGGTGATGATGCCACTGTATGCGAAGGCACTGTTTATCAGCTTGCAGGCCAGGCCAACAACTACACCAGTTTGCTCTGGGAAACCAGCGGAACAGGAATTTTCAGCGATCCTGCAATCCTTAATCCAACCTATACTCCAAGTGCTGAAGATGTTACCCTCGGTGCTGTTATACTGTCGCTCACCGCATCAAATCCGGCAGTTAATGATTCTACAGATTATATGACACTCTCACTGCAGGCTCTGCCTGTGGTTTATGCAGGTACAGCAGCCGATGTCTGCTTTGACGGGAATTATTCAGCCGATGCCGCCACTGTGGCCAATAACACAGGATTGATGTGGGTTACCTCAGGAACAGGCTCCTTTGATGATCCTGCTTCGGTTAACCCTGTTTATACACCCGGTGCCGAAGACCTCACCGCCGGCAGTGTAAATCTGACCTTAAGTGCATGGAATGATATCTGCAGCCCTGTTGAATCAATGGTAACACTCACCTTCAGAGCATTGCCTGAACCTGCAGTAAGCGGTCAGAATCAACTTTGTCACACTACTGCCGCAGTTGAGTACTTTGCTGCCCCATCAGCCAATAGCTGTAGCTGGGAAATAATCGGTGGAACTATAGTCAATGGTCAAAGTAATGATACCATCTCAGTTACATGGGAAGCAGCCGGCGAAGGAAAACTAATCCTTACCGAAACAAGTGAATTCGGTTGCGTTCAGAGTAATGAATACCTGGTGACTGTTAATCCGCTGCCAACCCCGGCTATCGATGGCAATGAACT
>JAAXUD010000776.1 GCA_013336205.1 Lentimicrobium sp.
TATTCTTCGCATTGCTGATGTTGTTGGCCAGATGGTGCTTGATGCGCCCGGCCTCCATCATACCCGAAGCAGATATAATTATACAGGGCTTTTTCAGCTCATTCAACCTTTTAGAGTCATCGGCCAGCTTAATGTAATGAAGTGTGCTAAACCCAAACGGATCGGGATCTTTCTCCATGACTTCCAATACATCTTCGTTGAAACATTCAGGGTGTATCCTGAAAATTTCAGTGGCATTCACCGCCAGCGGACTATCCACATATATGTTGATTTTTGGGAGCAGCCCCTCATTATAATAATTATTCAAGACATGAACAATTTCCTGGGTCCGACCGATGGCAAAGGATGGGATAATAACCTTCCCACCCCTGTCCACACAGGTTTCTTTTACAACCCTGAGCAATTCATCTTCAGCAATCTGGAGTTTTGGATGCAGGCGGTCACCATAGGTGGATTCCGTGATCAGGTAATCGCATTGAGGAAAAGGATCGGGAGAACGGAGTATCCGGTTTTCTGGCCGCCCTATATCGCCGGTGTAGGCAAGCCGGGTCACTTTACCATTTTCTGTGATTTCAAGATTAATTACACCACTCCCCAGCATATGGCCGGTATTGGTGATTTTCAACCTGGTATCCTGATCAATATTGAACTTACGGTTGTATGGAATGCCGATAAAAAGCTCCATACACTTTACCGCATCCTCCTTTGTATAAAGTGGTTCGACCGCTGGTAAACCCTGGTGAGCGCGTTTTTTATTAAACCGCTCTGTATCACTTTCCTGAATGTGGCCGCTGTCGGGAAGCATAATGGCGCATAAATCCCTGGTGGCATTGGTGCATACGACCGAACCCCGGAAACCCTTTCTGTAAAAATACGGAATCAGCCCTGAGTGGTCGATATGACCATGCGAAAGAATTATATGGTCTATTTCATGAGGCAACACACCAATGTTGCGGTTCATCGCATCGGTTTCCAGCCCTTTGCCCTGATAAATACCGCAATCCAAAAGAATTTTTTTACCGTGTGCCGTTGTTATTAAATGCTTACTACCTGTAACTTCGCGGGCAGCACCAAGAAATTGAAGTTTCATATGAAATTGATTTTAAAAATCTTATTTATTATTTATCGGATATCAACACTCAAATTTAACCTTTTTCACGCCTTTAGCAGTAAGAGTTTCCATATTTCAACAAATTATTAAAATATTGTCCGTTAAGCGGAATTCCCCCTAAAATTTGATACATTTGACTGCTTATGATTCTTTCTGCTGAACTATGGTCTTAAACTATATCTGGGTCGCCTTTTTCATAATAGCCTTTATTGTTGGCCTGTTCAGGCTGATATTTATGGGAGATACCGCGATTTTCCCGGAAATGATGGGCAGTACCTTCGACATGGCCAAAACCGGCTTTGAAATTTCATTAGGGCTCACCGGTGTGATGACCCTCTGGATGGGTCTTATGAAAGTAGGTGAATCCGGTGGAATTGTCAGCCTTATGTCCAGGGCGGTCGGTCCGCTGTTTAGCAGGTTGTTTCCGGAAATCCCGAAAGGCCATCCGGCAAGCGGCTCCATTATGATGAACATAGCCGCCAATATGCTGGGGCTCGACAATGCGGCAACACCGCTCGGCCTTAAAGCGATGACCCAGCTACAGGAGCTCAACAAGGATAAAGAAACAGCCTCCAACGCAATGATCATGTTTCTGGTGCTGAACGCCTCCGGCCTTACCCTTATTCCGATCAGTATCATGGTTTACCGCACCCAACTGGGTGCCGCCGATCCCTCAGATGTTTTTATCCCCATCCTACTGGCTACTTTCGCTTCAACCCTTACCGGGATTATCGCCGTTTCTATCTTCCAGCGGATTAATCTGTTCAACAGGGTTGTGCTTGCCTACCTTGGCGGATTTACACTCATTGTTTCAACCATTATCTGGTATTTCAGTACCATTCCTCAGGCACAGGTTACCGTAATATCTTCCGTAGCCGGAAACCTGATATTATTCGGAATCATATTCTCATTTAT
>JAAXUD010000777.1 GCA_013336205.1 Lentimicrobium sp.
CATTATCGATGGCGCCGCCATAACCCCATGTACCATTTTCGTCGAAAAGGAAAATCAACTGAACATCAGCTACAAGTGCTTCAGCAGGAAGTGCCAGGGCCTCAGCAGTCCATTCAGCAGCTGTTGCATCGAGATTAGCGATGAGTACAGGAGCACCACCACCAATACTGTAGTGAACGCTCATAAAATCATAATAAAGTGTGTAGTCAAAAGTAACAAAACCTTCTGTTAATCCTGAAAGATCCATTACCGGTGATTTAGCCATGGCTAACATTGAAGCGCCACCTGAACCGGCTGCATCAGCATTCGCAGCAAGGAAGTTGGTTTCATTACCATCAAAACCAAAAAAGTCAGATGACAAAGATGCATTGTTACCCCAACGCCATCCTGTGACAACATTCTGGATATCCCATCCGTGTGTTTCAGCTTCAAAATCAGCTAAAACAGGCTGGAAAGCTGCAGTTGATCCACCCTGCCATGTAGCCAAACCTGTTGGTGTGACATAAAGGTCGGTAGGAACTGCTAAGATTTCTTCGAGTAACCATTCGAATGAAGAGGCATCAAAAATGTCAACTTCAGTTTCAGTGATGGTTGCATAACCCGGATGACTTACAGAAATATCGTAAGTTCCCCTGCGGAAAGCATCCCATTCGAAAGTACCTGTAGCGCCTAAAAGTGCTGAATAAGTAAGTTCGAGTGCTGGTTCTGAAATATTTGTAAATTCAACAAAAGTACCGGCAGGACTGTCGTTGGAGTTGAGCGTAACTGTTACATCAACCACAGTATTCATGTCCTTGTCTAAGGTATTTGAACTTACAGGAGCAGATAATTGAGTTGAATAAACAACTACAACGTTCCACTGGTAAACACCCCAATCCTGAAGTCCCCAGTCAAAATCAACAAACTGATTCTGTGAGGTGGTACCGATAAGTTCGGCAGTTTCCGGCTGGTATGCTTTCTCGCGATAAATCTGGTATTCAACCAGTGCACGACCGTTTGATGAGGTACCATCAGCATTGATGCCATTGGCCTCAATGTAATTATTCCACATACTGTTAATTTTCTCCTGGCTCAGACCTTTTGTTTCAAAAGGATATTGCTGAGGTACAAAAGAGGCGATGTCAAATCCCCACTCGAGGATAACCTGATCGTCAGAAAGTTCGCTGGCAATAACAAAATCAACCGGGTAGGCAACTTCCAGTAACTGGAAATCCCTGGTTACTGTTGCAGCGTGAGCAACAACAACACCAGTAGCTGTAGCATTATTATAACCTTCAGCAGAAACAGTATAACCAAAAGTACCTGCATAAACCTGTGCGGAATAAGTTCCGTTGGCTGCGGTAGTTAAAGTGTAAGTACCTGCAGGTCCTGAAATAACAACACTTGCACCGGCAATTACGGTTGAGGTTAAAGCATCGGTAACGGTTCCGTTAACAACACCAACACCTTTAGTATTTACGACAACAGGAGCTGAGAAAGCAGATTCGCCTTCATCATAAACTGAAGTTACATTATAGGTATAGGCAGTATTCCTTGCCAGACCGAGGTCAGCATAGGTTGTACCGGTTAAGAGGGTAGCATTTAATTTAACACCATTGCGGTAAACATTGTAACCGAGGAAAGCACGGCTGTTGTCACCTGTCCATGAAAGATTCACAGCAACTGTAGGAACGGTAGGTCCCAGATCAACAACAGAAGCGGTAAGTCCGGTAGGAACGTCAATAGTGGTGGTGAAGCCCCAAACAGGACCAAAGGTAGTACCTGAGGTATTGCGTGAGTTAACCTGCCAGAAATACTGGAGATTAGGCTGCAATCCGCTGAGTACAGCTGATGTTGCGAGGTTCGAGGTAAAAGGCACCACAACTGTTGAAGGAGGGTAGGTAGTTCCCAAAATGAGCTGATACTCGTCGGTATAGGCACCGAATGTCCAGCTTGCAGACATACCATTATTGATATTTACAGCGCCGTCGGCAGGAGCAATATAGGTAGCAGCAACCGGTAACGGCATACTGAGAGAAGCATCAA
>JAAXUD010000778.1 GCA_013336205.1 Lentimicrobium sp.
GCAAAAAGTCCGATGAACTAATGGCTCATTCCTATAGCCATCTTTATAAGCTGAAAACTACGGGCCTGCGTTTCTTTACAGTTTATGGTCCCTGGGGCAGACCCGATATGGCCCCTTATATTTTTGTGAAAAACATTTATGAAGGCAAAAAAATAACTGTTTTTAATAACGGTGACCTGGAACGGGACTTCACCTATGTATCTGACATTGTGAATGGTATATTTCTGGTAATCGCTGGAAATAACAAAAGTAATGATTATCAGATTTATAATATCGGCAATTCTCAGCCGGTAAATTTAAATGACTTTATCGCGACAATTGAAAATGCCCTGGGTCGAAAAGCTCAGATAGACTATCAACCTCTCCGGCAGGGAGATGTTAAACGCACCTTCTCAGATATTAGCAAACTCAGGTCCGATTATGGCTATGAACCAGCGGTTAATATTGAAGCAGGCATTAATCGGTTTGTTGAGTGGTATCTCAATTTTCCGGGAAATCAGAATTAAATCTTGAATTAAGCTGATGAAGAAAATACTGATCATATCTCCGAACTTTCCTCCGGTAAACGCAGCTGACATGCATCGTGTGCGTCAGAGCATTGGTTTTTTCAGGCAAATGGGATGGGAATCAACAGTAGTGGCCGTAGAACCAGCTTTTATTGAAATGAGTACCGATCCGATATTGCTCGAAACCCTGCCTGCAGATGCTGATATTATTCGGATTCCAGCCTGGAAAACAGCGACCACACGGAAATTCGGACTTGGGAATATTGGTTACCGATCACTCAGCGCTTATTATAAAACCGGTAACCGATTGCTGAAAACCGGCAAGTTTGATCTGGTTTACTTTTCAACCACTGCATTTCCGGTTATGGTTCTCGGGCGCATCTGGAAAAGAAAATTTGGTGTTCCCTACATCATCGATATGCAGGATCCCTGGCGCAATGACTTTTACCTGGATAAGCCTAAAAATGAACGTCCTCCAAAATTCTGGATGGCTTACCGTATGGATAAATATATGGAAGCATATGCGATGAAAAAAGTTGATGGTATTATCTCAGTTTCAGAAGGATACCCGAAAACATTGATGGAGCGTTACAACAACATCAAACCTGAAATGTGCAGCGTAATTCCCTTTGGCGGAGCCGGAATTGATTTCGAAATTCTCGAAAAAACAAGTTTGAAGAATAATCTCTTTAAAAAGGAAGACGGTAAAATCAACCTGGTGTACATAGGTCGCGGCGGTCATGATATGAACCTGGCTGTCAACAGTATTTTTCATGCATTAAAATCTGGCTTAGACAAACAACCTGAATTATTCGGAAAAATCAGACTGTTTTTTGTTGGCACCAGCTATGCTGCTGATGGTAAGGGAATTAAAACAATTGAACCGCTGGCTGAAAAGTCAGGTGTTGGTCAGCTGGTATCTGAAATAACAGACCGTCTCCCCTATTTCGAAGCCATGAAAGTGCTCAAAGATGCGGATTTACTCATAATCCCAGGTTCGACCGACACCAATTATACTGCCTCAAAACTCTATCCTTACATCCTGGCAAACAAACCTTTGCTGGCAGTTTTTAATGAAAACAGCAGTGTGGTTGATATCCTGGATAAAACCAGGGCGGGTGTCTGCGTTATTTTTCACAATGATGAATCCCCCGAAGTATGCGGTGAACGTGTTTTGAACGCATTAAATGATTTACTTATCAGACTTCCTTTCATTCCGGATACCAACTGGAATGAATTCGAGCCTTATTCAGCCCGGGAAGCATCGAGACGACAGGTTGATTTCTTTAACAAAGTAACAGCAGAATGAAAAAAGTTAAGCTGGCAATTATCTCATCGCATCCGATTCAGTACAATGCGCCTATGTTTGAATTGCTGGCGAAATCTGAAGTCATTGAACTGAAAGTCTTTTATACCTGGAGTCAGAGCCAGGATTCTTTGTTCGATAAAGACTTTGGTAAAGAAATAAAATGGGACATTCCTCTTCTTCAGGGCTATGATTATGCGTTTGTTGAGA
>JAAXUD010000246.1 GCA_013336205.1 Lentimicrobium sp.
TCTTTTTTATTCATTCCTAATATCAATAGTCCGTTAATTATAAGAATCACCCCGCCTCAGCGGGGCAAGCTGCAATGACGCAATGACGCAATCCAGATAGCTATCGGGATGATTATAATTGTATTATAAATTATTAGTTAGGTGTTCAATTCACTGAAAACAAGTCAGTTAATTTCAAGAATCACCTCGCTCAGCATGGCAGGCTGGGAGGACGAAGTTGGTTGGTTATCTCTTTGTTGAAAATTACCCGTTCTGTTATTCAATACTCTGTAAATCAGTTGTTGAAAAAACATTAAAGGAGTTTAAAATAATCAATTTGCCGGTAATTTTAAGAATCACGCCTGTCTGCTTGGGCATTCCAGGCCGACGGGTTATTCAGTATTTGATTTGCCTGAGGGTTAAGAGGATTCTCAAATCCGGTTTATTACCCCCGGCTTCAGCCGGGGGTAATAAGGCGCAAACAAACTCAGGGGCTTTAGCCCAAAAGACGGCGAAAGATTAACCGTAGCCAGGCAAAAGTTAAAACCGGCAAGCCCGAAAATTGCCCAGGTTTGGCTTCTCCCGACTTTTCGGCTAAAGCCGGTTGGTGCGGGGCGCTGCTTTTACCCCGGGCTGAAGCCCGGGGTAAGGCAAACGGAAATATCGTACAATCATCAGAAATCTGAGGTCAACATACGGACTTCGGGTCAAACAACTCAAGCAAAAGGAAATTGAACTTTAACTCACGACAAAACTGCCGGGATAACTTAAAATCTAAATTTTTAAGCATATGTCAAATCAACCGCATAGATTGCGGTGCTCTGAACTACAGATAGAAGTAATCAATAACCGGACATTGCTGTTTTCCTTTTTCCGGCAAATCAAATAACGAATTGCCCTTTCTTTTAATTGGATTGATTCTTTAAAGAAGTCTAACAATAGCCTAAATGAAGTCAGGAGGGTTTTTATGGTTTGCAGAGAAGTATTCATTTTAGAAAATGAATAACTTCAGAGATAAGAAAGGAATATCAATAAGCTGTATTTTTCTTTCACCCGTTAATTGAGCAAGGCTGAAATTATCTGCCTGCACCATATCGTGTAATTAATCTGTCCAGCTTCTCTTTGTTCAGTGGTTTGGATATATAATCATCGCAGCCGGCATCAAGTGTTTGTTCCCTGTCGCCCACCATTGCATAAGCAGTCTGGGCAATGATGACAATGTCTTTATTGAAAAGCCTGATCTGCCGGGTGGCTTCCAAACCGTTTACTTCCGGCATTTTTATATCAAGAAGGATAATATTAATATCGGGATTTTCCTTAACCAGGTCTATTGCTTCCTGCCCATTGACAGCCGTGAGTATATCTTTCGTGTATTTCTGGATTAGTTTTGTCATCAGAATCAGCGATACTTCATCATCATCGGTAATTAAAATCTTCAAATTGCTCATTTTAATATCAGTATTGCTGTTAACATTGTCAATTACAGGGTCTTTTGCTATTGACTCGGCCTTTATACAGGGGATTTCAAAGAAAAACTGTGAACCTTTTCCTAATTCAGATTTAGCATGTATTTTACCTCCAAGCATAGCCACGTATGCTTTCGCAATTGATAAACCTAATCCTGCCCCTTCGTAATTGCTTGAAAAGGAAGGATCTACCTGTACAAACCGTCCAAAGATGGACTCCAGTTTGTCATCCGGAATGCCGATACCATTATCATTTACATAAAACTGAAGTAAATTTTCTTTTTTGGTACAGCCAAAATCAACACTTCCTTTTTGAGAGTATTTAATCGCATTCTTCACCAAATTCATTAACACGGCATAGACTTTCTCCTTATCAGTTAATATTAGTTTTTCTGTTTGCGGAAGGTGGTCATTAATTGTGATTGTTAGTCCCTTTGATTCTGCCTCCGGTTTAAAAAAGTTATAAATGAAGTTCATCAGTTCATTTACATCAACTTGTGTAGGATTAACAGTAATCAAACCTGATTCAATTCTGGAAATATCAATCAGATCATTGATAATATTCAACATGCGGTTTCCACTTGTCTGAATAATTTTCAGGTAATCCTGCATTTCGTCACCAGTAAGCTCAGGACTCTGAAGCAAATGAGCGAACCCCAGAATACCATTCATCGGGGTGCGGATCTCATGGCTCATATTGGCAAGAAATGCTGATTTAAGTCTTTCACTTTCTTCTGCTTTTTCTTTAGCTACCATTAATTCGGTATTCATCTGCCGGTATTTGTTGTTTTGTTCCCGGATGATTTTATTCTTTTGCAGCAGATTCAATTCATATTTTTTTCTGTCCGTAATATCAATACCCAACGCTGCTAAACTATGTACCTTACCTTCAATATTTTTTAAAAGAATAAGATTCCATGCGACAAATATTGATTCGCCGTTTTTTTTAATAATATTGTTATCGTAATCCTCCCTGTTTGCATTCTGGTTAAAAATTTCATGAAACGCTTTCAGGGTTCTTTCCTGATCAATTTTTTCAATAAATATGCTGAAATAGTTTTTATCAGTGATTTCGCTGTAGGAATAACCGGTGATATTCAGAAAATGTTGATTGCAAAATGTAATTTTGCCTTCATTATCAAGCAGCACAGTAAGTAGATTCGCACTCCGCAGGATTTCTGAAAACCTGCGTTCCGATTCAAGCAGGTGTTCTTTCGCCCGTTTATTTTGCCAGCTGTTGTATTGCCTGATCATCAGTGTTCCAAGTAGCACAGTTGCCGGAATATACACCAGCACCAGGGGTATAACAATTGCCTTCAGTGTGCTGATAAAAATCTTTTCGGGCAGAAGCAGGGTACTGGCGAGCATTAAAACATGGACCAGTATACCCATCACCATAAGTTCTTTAAGACTATTGGCATGCATCCAGTATGGTCTGAAATTTCGCCAGAGAATTCCGATAGAACCAGACAATAAAATTACCATCATCCCCATCCAGACACCATCACCTCCTATATACCAGCGAAATGCAATGTCAATAGCCATGGCAATAATCGTTGGTATTGCCCCAAAGAATAATCCTGATATGCTGATCATTACAGACCGGGTGTCGAAAGTAATGCCGGGAATCAGGGTCCAGGGTGTAAGCATAAGCACAACGCCAATAGCGCCGATAACAACACCGATGAGTACTTTATTGAATACACTCCAGTGATCCTCTCGCTTTATGTACAGGCTGTCGTACAACATACTGAAAGCCAGTAGTATAGCTGTATTTTGCAATAACCCAAGTAAAATAGATCCGGTCATTTTTTTATAATCTTAATCCCTGATCACCCTATGTCCCAATTGCAAAGATAATCTTCGGCCTGAGAAAAAGGATTCAGGGGGCACCAATTTTTTTCATTATTTTGACTTTTGATTTGAGTTTTTGAAATAAGTTCAGATGCTTTAAAAATTAGTATTACTTCAGATTTTTACACTTTTCGTAGTTACATTTGAAATATAATTCGTGTCCGGCAAGTTCCGATAATCAAACTAAAGAAGCCTGGTATCTGATTTTTTCTAACCCACCCAACCTTCCGTCACGCAGGCCGCCCGCCGGTTTACCCATCCTCGAAGGGCAGGCCGGCTCAGGGAAATATCAATGTACCGTCATGAAAAGTTTTAAAACAGGGAACGAATCTGTACAAAAACCGTAAATGTTGCAGAAACACTAAATGTCTGCTAATAACTTATGTATGTATTGAAATATATTTCTTATATTTCGATGAATTTACTTTACACTTACCCGCAATAGGATTAAAATATTTATAGTCCTGTTTAACTGCCTTATTAACTAATAACCAGCTGATTATATTTTCGGTTTTCGCGCTTTATCGTTTTGGTACTATAAAATAACTAAGAATTTCTACATCAACCGGTCTAAACTGGTGTGATATTTTTCCACCTGGCAATGGACTTAAAAGAAAATTCTGATGAAAAAGAAAATAAATCCCCAAAAAGATATTAAGGTTTCAGTTGAAACCGAAGGAAATACAGAGCCCATCCTGAAAAGTAATTTGTTCCCTATCGTGGGCATTGGCGCTTCTGCCGGCGGACTTGAGGCATTGGAACAATTTTTTACCAATCTGCCGGTAAATAGCGGAATGGCTTATGTTGTTATTCAGCATCTCGATCCTAACTACAAAGGGATGATGCGTGAGCTGTTGCAGCGAAATACTGCAATGCCGGTTTATACTGCAACCGATCGCCTTAAAGTAAAGCCCGATTGTGTATATATTATTCCACCCAATAAAAGTATGTCGATTCTCAATGGTTCGTTGTATTTGTTCGACCCTTTGGAAACGCGCGGACTCCGCTTGCCTGTTGATTTCTTCTTGCGTTCACTCGCCGATGATATTCAGGAACGTAGTGTAGGAGTTATTCTATCAGGAATGGGTTCTGATGGAAGTCTGGGGATCAGGTCGATAAAGGAAGCAGGTGGTATTGTGCTGGTGCAGCAACCCGCTACCGCAAAATATGAAAGTATGCCAAGGTGTGCTGTCGAATCGGTAGTGGCCGATTTTATTGCGCCCGCAAATGAGTTGGCAGCCAGATTGATATCTATTATAAAGCAGCCGCTGCACCTGATTGCCGACCAGAAAATTCAGAAGGATACCAGTTCACTCGAAAAAATTATTATTCTTTTAAGGCGTCAAACCGGCCATGATTTTTCACTGTATAAGAAAAATACCTTGTACCGGCGTATTGAAAGACGCATGGGGATTCATCAGATCAATAAGATAGCTTCCTATGTGCGCTATCTGCAGGAAAATCCGGTAGAACTGGATATACTCTTCAAAGAACTATTAATCGGGGTGACGAGTTTCTTCCGCGATACCCTCGTATGGGATTACCTGAGAGATACTGTGATTTCATCTCTTTTTATCAGGAAGGACCCGGATAATATAATACGTGCCTGGATTCCGGGATGTTCCACTGGTGAAGAGGCTTTTTCACTGGCTATTATTTTTAAAGAAGCCATTGAAAAGTTCAGCCCCAATAAAAACTTTTCACTCCAGATTTTTGCCACCGATCTTGATAGCAATGCCATTGAAAGAGCACGAAAGGGGGTTTTTTCTGCAAATATTATTGCCGATGTGTCTCAAATCCGGCTCAGCCGTTTTTTTATAAAAGCAGATGATCAATACCGCGTTAACGCGGAAATTCGTGAAATGGTTGTTTTCGCGCCACAAAACGTAATTAAAGATCCGCCTTTTACCAGGCTTGACCTTCTTTGCTGCCGGAATCTGATGATTTATATGGACACTGAGTTGCAAAAA
>JAAXUD010000779.1 GCA_013336205.1 Lentimicrobium sp.
GGCTTTCTGGATGGGTATTATGGCTTTATTGTCTGCTACATTTCGGCCCAGGCAACTTTCTTCAAATACATTAAGCTCCGGCAATTGAATGCCGGAGCAGTACTTAACAAGACTAAATGAATCCACGTCATATCATTATCAGCAGAACCGACAGTATTGGAGATGTAATTCTTACCTTTCCCCTGCTGGGTTATTTAAAAGAGCGATTCCCCGGGGTAAAAATCACTTTTCTGGGCCAGAATTATACCAGACCGGTAGTTATGGCTTGTAGTCATGTCGATTATTTCCTCGATTGGAATGAGATGCTGGGGCATCCAGAAGAAACCCGGATAACCCTGCTTCGTAGTATGGAAGCCGATGTCATTCTTCATGTCTTTCCACGGAAGGAAATCGCTTACCTGGCCCGTAAAGCCGGCATTAAAATCAGAATGGGAACAACCGGAAGATTTTATCACTGGTTAACCTGCAATCAGTTAATAAAACTTTCGCGCAAAGAATCGCCTTTACATGAAGCACAACTGAACATCCTGCTTGCCGAAAAACTGACAGGTAAAATACTGCTACCCACGGAAGATTTGCCGGCACTTTACGGTTTCAATAAAATCGCTTCTTTGCCGCCTGAATTTTCGGAACTTACAGACCCCTTGCGCTTTAACCTGATCCTGCACCCTAAATCCAAAGGAAGTGCGAGGGAATGGGGCACCGATAATTTTGCCGCGCTTGCTACCATGCTTCCCAAAGATGAATACAAAGTATTTGTAACCGGAACAAAGGCAGAAGGTGACTTGTTGATGAAAGAGGGCTTTTTCGATAAAGTAAGGGACATCACTGATCTTACCGGTAAAATGAGCCTTGAAAAAATGATCTCTTTTATAAATGCAGCCGATGGACTGATTGCAGCCAGCACCGGACCTTTGCATATAGCCGCGGCTCTCGGGAAAATAGCACTCGGTATTTATCCGCCCATCCGGCCTATGCATCCGGGCAGGTGGGCTCCCCTTGGTAAAAATGCGTCTTATCTGGTATCTGAAAAGGAATGTAGTGACTGTCTTGAAGGAGGCCCGTGTCAATGTATGTTAAGCATCACGCCCAAACAGGTTCACCATAAACTTGGTTTAATGATTGATGCTGCTCTTTAATACAACTAAAGCCTATGGATCTGAGCGGAGAATGGTTTGTTATTGTAAATCCTAATGCCGGCCGTCGAAAAGGCGAAAAAGACTGGCTCGAAATCGCCGCTTTGCTCAATGAAGCCGGCATCCGTTTTACCAATGTTTTCACTGAACACCCAAATCACGCGGTAAAACTTGCCCGAAAATATATAGAAAACGGCTATCGGAAAATTATCGTGGTAGGTGGTGACGGCACCCTTAACGAAGTGGTGAACGGAGTTTACACCCAAAAAAAATACCCGCCACAGGAAATCACCCTTGCCATGATTTCTGTGGGAACGGGCAACGACTGGGGCCGCTCCTTTAATATTCCTATGGGCTATAAGGAGGCAATACAGGTTATCAGCAACTACAATACCCGGCTGCAGGATGTTGGACGGGTAAACTATATGTCGCAGGATCTGCCCAAACAACGTCATTTTATTAATATGGCGGGCCTTGGCTTTGATGCTATGGTTGCAAAACGGACCAATAAAGTTAAGGAACAGGGCAAAGGCGGCCCGTTTTCTTATATAATCAGTCTCTTTACCAGCCTGATCTCCTATCAATCGGTTAAATGCAATGTTACTGTTGACGGGCAAAAAGCGAAGGTTGATGTGTTCAGCATGAGTGTGGCAATCTGCAGATTTAACGGCGGAGGAATGATGCAGGCCCCGGATGCAATTCCCGACGACGGATTGTTTGATGTTACCATTATTACCCGGGTAAGCCGTTTCGTGGTTATCAAGAGTGTAAAAAAACTCTATGATGGCTCCTTCCTGAGTATGCCACAGGTAAAAACCTTCAGAGGTGCTAAAGTTGAAATTGATTCAGATCCTGCCCTCTTCCTTGAAACCGATGGCGAATCA
>JAAXUD010000780.1 GCA_013336205.1 Lentimicrobium sp.
GAGCGCCAGGGGTTCGAATCTGCCCGGAGCGATACTGTCCTTGCTGTCGGGTGGTTGAATCAGGAGTACTTTCATGTTAACCGTTTTAAAAATTAAGGATTAACTGGTAGTACAAATACAGATTAAAGATGCGGAGACGAATGAAAGAAATCGTACGATTATAAAGGTACAAATAAATGCAGCGTAAATCAATGGTAATATTTTGAAGAAGGGTGAAGGAATAAATTACCGTAAATTGACACCGAAACTTTCTAAAGCAAACTTTTTATCAGCCAGTTTCCAATAGTCAGGATTCAACCCCGGAAACACTCTTTATCCTTTTCCTTTATTATTTAAAGATATTAGCCCGATTGTTGGCTAAGAACTATTCCTTGTTGATGAAATAGAAAAAGCCCTGAAAATCAGGGCTTTTAATAATCAGTGGGATGTACTGGATTCGAACCAGTGACCCCCGCCCTGTCAAGGCGATGCTCTAAACCAACTGAGCTAACATCCCGGTTTGGGAGTGCAAAGATAAAATTTTTCCTGTTCCATATGCGGGTGTGCTTTTTTTTCATTCAAATTTCGTTTTTGAAATCTTCCTTTCAATAATTGCCGATAGTTTTATCTTTGACAAAAATTAACAAACAGTTAAATACCTGCTTAATTTCCCGCTCTTATGAAAAAAAATCTTGTATCGCTGATTCTTTTACTCGTTTTCGTTCAGGTAACAGCATTCTCTTTCGCGCAAAGTGTTAGCAAACCATTTACACTTGACGATCTGATGAAGAATCGTCTTTTCGCTTCGGCCTCCGTTGATGGGTTGAAATCGATGAACGATGGCGTGCATTATACTACCATTAGCGATGACTATCGCAAACTCGAAAAGTATAGCTACAAAACCGGAGAAAAGGTTGCTACACTGCTGAGCCTCGATGATTTTCCCGATTCAAAAATAAAAATGATTGTGGATTATGAATTCAGTGCCGATGAAAGCCGTTTGCTCATCCAGTCTGATTATGAACCATTGTATCGCCGCTCATTCAAGGCTGATTACTATATATATGACATGGCAGCCAGGTCGTTTACGCCGCTTTCAACCAATGGAAAGCAACAGCTGGCCACTTTCTCACCTGATGGAATGAAGCTCGCCTTTGTAAGGGAGAATAACCTGTTTATTGCTGATCCGGCTAAGGGAACGGAATTAAAGATTACTAATGACGGGAAGTTCAATGAAATTATTAATGGGGCACCTGATTGGGTTTACGAAGAGGAGTTTGAGTTTAACAAAGCATTTACCTGGTCGGCAGATAGTAAGAAACTGGCCTGGATAAAATTTGACGAACGTGGCGTTAAGATGTTCAACATGACCCTATTCCAGGGGCAGAAGCCGGCAATGGATGAAAATTCGCTCTATCCGGCAAACAGCCAGTTTAAATATCCAAAAGCAGGGGAGGATAACTCAATAGTTTCGGTACATATTTACAATCTTGACTCAGGCATTACCCTGCCGGCAGACATCGGAAGCGAAACTGATCTGTACATTCCCCGCATCATGTTTACTGAAGACCCGTCAATACTGGCTATTCTGAGGCTTAACCGGCTTCAGAACAGGCTTGAGATACTAAAAACCAATGCTGGTACCGGAGCGTCAGAAGTATTGTATACTGAAGAAAACAAATGTTATATAGACGAAAGCAACTTTGATAACCTCAGATTTCTGCCTGACGGAAAACATTTTATAATTACCAGTGAAAGGGACGGATGGAATCACTTGTATCTTTATAACAACCAGGGCGTGATGGTAAAGCAGCTTACTTCCGGGAATTTTGATGTTACCGGGTTCTATGGATTTGATCCGGGGAAAAATGTTTTTTATTATCAGGCAGCCGGGGTTTCGCCTTTGCAGCGGGAGGTATATTCCGTTACCATGGATGGGAAAGTTAAAACGATAGCTGCAACAAAGGGAACCAATGGTGCCGATTTCAGCAAAACCTTCAGGTACTATATAAATATATGGTCATCTGTAACTTCACCGGCT
>JAAXUD010000781.1 GCA_013336205.1 Lentimicrobium sp.
TTCCAAGGCAACAAGTGTTACCATTGACCCAACCAAACTCAATGAATCAAATATCCAGCAATTCCAGCAAGCCCAGGATGGTTTGAGTTCCGCTCTTTCGCGTTTGATGGTGGTTGTTGAAAAATATCCTGACCTGAAAGCAAACCAGAATTTCATGGACCTTCAGGCTCAACTTGAAGGAACAGAAAACAGGATTGCCACTGAAAGACGAAACTTCAATCAGACTGCTCAGGATTATAACACACAAATCAGAAGATTTCCAAGCAATATCTTTGCAGGAATGTTTGGATTCGACAAAAAAGCTTATTTCCAGGCAGATGCCGGTGCTGAAAAAGCGCCTGAAGTTAAATTCTAAGGAAGAATTCCGGGATAATCTTCAGAACTTATTCCTTTGATATGAATTCAACCCGAAGCAGGTAAACAATAGTTGTATCTGCTTTCGGGTTTATCAAAGTTGATTTAATCGCTTAAACAAGGCTTTAAAACACCCATTCAATGCCCAAAACCGCAAAAAATTTCTTTACCCCGGAGCAGCAGGAAGACATTCTTCAGGCTATACGTGAAGCTGAACTCGACACTTCAGGTGAAATCAGGGTACACATCGAGCAGAAATGCAAGGGCGATATCCTTGATTGCGCAGCTTATATTTTTAAAAAACTGGGCATGCACAAAACTGACCTGAGAAATGGGGTACTCATCTATCTCTCTCTGGAGAACAGGACATTTGCTATTATAGGCGACATGGGTATCAATGCCGTAGTGCCAGATAATTTCTGGGAAAAGACCAAGTTGCTGATGATAAACCATTTCCGTGAAGGCCGCTTTGCAGAAGGATTGATTGAAGGTATCGGGCAGGCTGGCCTCCAGCTAAAAAAGCATTTCCCACACAAGTCAGACGATAAAAACGAACTTTCGGATGATCTTTCATTCGGTCAAGACTAAATCAGGTATTAAAATGAGAGCATCAACAAATAAAGCCATACTGATAGTTCTGTTATTACTGACAGTAGTCCCTTTTCAGGTTTTTTCGGAAATACCACCCAAACCAAATCCTCCAAGGCTGGTAAACGACCTTGCCGGATTACTTTCGCAGGATGAGGTTGCACGTCTTGAGCAGAAACTTGTCGATTATAACGATTCCACTTCTACCCAGATAACCGTGGTTACTTTATCCAGCCTCGACGGTTATGACATTGACGACCTGGCCCAGCAGATTGGTCAGAACTGGGGTGCCGGTCAAAAAAGTTACGACAATGGTATTATCATCCTGATAAAGCCAAAAGTTGGGAACGAAGGTGGGAAAGCCGCTATTTCAACCGGCTATGGAATGGAAGAAATAATACCTGACGCTGTTGCGCGCCGGATTGTAGACAACGAAATGATACCCTATTTCAAACAAAACAACTATTTTGGAGGTATTAATGCCGGCACTGATGTTATAATGGACCTTGCTTCCGGCAGATTCAAAGCTGAAGATTATAAAAAGAAAGGCGGAGTGCTTGATTTTATAATTCCATTGATAATTATCGGTATCGTTTTATTGCTGATGGGAAGAAATTCAGGAAATAAACGCAACAATTTCGGATCATCCAGCCTCCCGTTCTGGATGCTGTTATCTATGCTGGGCAGCGGTGGACGAAGTTCCGGCGGTGGCGACTGGGGTGGATTCTCCGGTGGCGGCGGCGGTGGCGGCTTCGGCGGTTTTGGTGGCGGCGGTTTTGGAGGCGGCGGCGCCAGTGGCAGCTGGTAAACAGCAATACAATGCTACCATATGGCGGGTATAGTTAGTTCCCGATTTTGAAGCACTTTCTTGTAAAGCTATAAATGCAATTGATAAAGGCTAAAAAAACCGGGTACCCAGTGACAAGGAAATTGACAATACCGCGTATTACTGCCTGTTGTTAATTGTTTTCATTTATTATTTCTTTCAATTTACTGCATTTTTTCTGTCTGCCGCGTGTTGAGGCAGGTATAATTCCAGGCAGGTTGCTGTTTGTGCAGGATTATTGAATAACATGC
>JAAXUD010000782.1 GCA_013336205.1 Lentimicrobium sp.
CCGGCATTAATTACAGTGTGGAAAGCATGTTTGCCGATAATATAACCAATGCAGCCATTGAATATGCAAAAAAGGTGGATGCGGATCTTATCGCTATCATGACAGAACAGGAGACTAATGCTTCTAATATTCTTCTTGGACCTTTTGCCCAGCAAATGGTTAACCATTCGCCAATTCCGGTTCTGAGTATTCAGCCTAAAGAAATATATGCCATTTCAACACGTTAACTAATAATGAAGACTTCAGTCTTAAGTTTTTTACTGCTTGTTATTGCTTTATACACCTCCGCCCAGAGCGGAAGTGCTGAGGTTATTGCCGACCCTAAGATAAATCAGCTGGTTGAAAAACATATTTTTCTGAACCAGCATCAAAGTTCTCTTGACGGCTGGAGGGTTCAGATATTTTTTGATTCCGGCGCCAATTCCAAGCGCAAGGCAACTGAAGTATTAAATCAATTTAATGGCCAGCATCCGGAAACCAATGCTTATCTTTCATTCAGGGAGCCTTATTACAGGGTCAGGGTAGGCGATTTTCGCACGCGCCTTGAAGCTGAAGGCTTTATGAAAACAATACAATCTGAATATCCCAACGCATTTGCGGCCTCCGATAAGATAAATCCACCACTACCCGATAACAACTAACCAATCTTCCAGTTCCGGCTGTACTTTGTACTTTTAAGATTGAAATAAATTATCTCTGAAGCATTCCAATATAATTTGAACTGTTTGTTCTGGAGAAGAATCAGTAAATAACAAAAACGGATTCAGGAACCATTAGGTTTCAGAAACCTGAAATTCTTATTTATCAAGCCTTGCAGAAAGAAAAAAAATTATTATATTAGCAGAATCAATGATTCTGTTAACCTCTAAAACAGACCAGCCATGAAGACAATCATCGCCGCAGTTGATTTTTCCGATTGCTCAATAAATGCACTTGAGCATGCTGTTAGTATAGCCAGGCATTCCAATTCAAATCTTTTAATGATCTGGGTTAATAATCCCTATACAACAAAAACTATCCTGTCATCAGATATGTCTGACGACCTGGTTGAAGAGGTAGAGCATCAGTTTACCAAACTGATAAACAAATACAGCCCTGAACTGCCGGATTCAAAAATTGATTACATCATTCGTGAAGGAAAGGTATATAAAGAGGTTGTAAATCAGGCCAGGGAATCGGAAGCCTGGTTACTGGTAGCCGGCACCCATGGATCTTCGGGCTTCGAAGAGTTGTGGATGGGCAGTAATGCAAACCGGATAGTAACTGCCGCCCCCTGCCCGATAATTACAATCCGCTCAGGTGTAGAAATCAACCGAAGTCTTGAAACCATCGTTATGCCAATGGATAGCACCATGGAAACCCGGCAAAAAGTACCTTTTACCTGTGAGCTGGCACAGGCATTTAATGCAGAAGTTCATGTTCTCGCAATTTACACTACCAGTATTGAAGAAGTACGAAGCCGGGTTCTGACTTACGCCAAACAAGCAGGCAAATACCTGAAAGAGAACGGGGTTAAATACCAGATTGTTGAACTTGAAGCCGAAAATCTGAGTTCAACTACCATGGAATATGGCAAAAAGGTAAAAGCCAACCTGATTTCAATTATGACAGAACAGGAAAAAACTGCCATAAACCTTTGGCTTGGTCCTTATGCCCAGCAATTGGTTCACCATTCGCCCATTCCGATTTTAAGTATCCATCCGAAAGAGATTCTTATTTCAATGGGGTACTGAAGTAAAGCTCAAAGTCTAAAGTCTAAAGTAAAAATCTTAAAGCTCAAAGCGATGAGCTGAGCTCAGTCGAAGCTTAAAAAGTTCAAAGTTTACCCGACGTAATGGAGGTGGAAGCGGGCCTGTTTGTTTGCACAAGCAGACAAGCTCAAAGCCTGCAGGCTACAGGTAGACAGGTAAAAAGTTAAATTCCTGATTTAACGCCTCAATGCTATAACTCAGCATTCAAAAAAAGAGCCCCGCCTGAAATTCAGGCGGGGCTCTTCTGTAGTTGCGAAAATTAATTT
>JAAXUD010000783.1 GCA_013336205.1 Lentimicrobium sp.
GAAGTTCTCCTGCCATTAAAAGTAAACTACCATTTTCAAGTGGTAATCCGAAACTATTGTGATGATTTTTCTTTCTACGGAATCTGAATGTGCGGGAGGCTCCAAGGCTCAGGCTGGCAATTACAGGATCAGGGCCAAGTTCCTTTTCATCATCGGAATGCCAGCCCATGCTATCATTGCCCCCACGATACCAGTTAAGTAAAACCGAATTAAAGCCGAAACCAACTGCACCTTCAATCAGAGATTTTATCTCCAGCAGGGAATCAGTCCAGTGATTGGGTAAAAGTTTTAATCCTGAATAACTGTATAACTTACCTTCATCTCCATACCATGCAGTCAATCGGGGTGTTAGGTATGACTTTCCGAAAATCCGGATAGTTTCCTGCTTCCACAGTATTTCCTGCTGAAGCCTTATCATCAGGCCCTCAGAAACTGTTTTGTCAATAAATTCAGGATAATAAGTCAATTCACCATACTCCACAGGAATCTGACGGAAATCCGGGTTATCTGAATTATGGAAAAGATTCATTCTATGACTTTTTATTATACAAACAACAACAGACTAACTGCCATTACTGCCATGCCTGCGATCAAGCCATAAATGGAGAGGTGGTGTTCGCCATACTTTTCAGCAGTCGGGAGCAATTCATCGAGTGAAATAAATACCATTATTCCTGCCACCATTCCAAAGGTAATTCCAAAAGTCAGCCCATTAAAGTAAGGCAGCAGGAAGAAATATCCAATCAGTGCGCCCACCGGTTCTGCCAATCCTGACAGGAAAGAGAGAAAAAACGCCTTGCTTCTGCTTTCAGTTGAATAATATACCGGGATAGAAACAGCGATTCCTTCCGGGATATTATGAATGGCTACAGCAATCGCCACGCTTAAACCCAGGGCCGGATCTTCGATTGCAGAGAAGAATGTAGCCAGGCCTTCAGGAAAGTTGTGTATGGCAATGGCCAGGGCTGAGAAAAGCCCCATTCTGTAAAGTGCCTGCTTCGATCTTACAGAGTGCTGCACATCAGATATATCGCTCAACTCGCGCAACTCGTGCGGGTTGGAACCGGAAGGCACTAACTTATCGATAAGGGCGGTGAGCAAAATACCTCCGAAGAAGGCAATAACTGCAAAATAATAGCCACGTTCCGGCCCTAATTCACCAACCAGGCTGTCTTTTGCTTTTTGAAATATTTCGATCATCGAAACATAAATCATAACGCCGGCCGAAAAACCAAGCGAAACAGAAAGCAGTTTTGTATTGGTTTTTTTAGCGAAGAATGCGACAGCCGCACCTATTCCCGTCGAAAGGCCAGCAAACAACGTAAGTCCAAACGCAAACCAGATAACCGAAGAAGGAATGTCGCTCATTAATTCTGTTGAATGTTTACAATTTTACAAAAGTAAAGAGAAACAGCAAGCAGAAGCCTGATTTAAGATCAATTAGTGGTGTTAAAAAACCCTCAATCACTCAGTTTTTACCACCTGTTCTCCTGGCTATTCCACATCAGGAATATCGTCGAAATTAAATCTAAGCCGGGTTTTAGTGATAAAATCGTAAAGTGTGAGCTTCCGAAGCTCATAAAAGCTGCGCCAATAGGACGAAAGGGCTGAGATGTAGCCTTGCTGGGCATTGTCCTTTTCTGTCTGGGCAATATTGAGGTCGGTTATTCCGATTTTCCCGATCAGATAGCGTTGCTTTGTAACTTCGTACCGTTTGAGGGCAACAGTATCACTTTTCGCAGCAATAATCAACTGATTCCGCTGCATGTTAAACTGCATTACCTTTAAAAAAATCTGCTGATCAAAGTCCAGCATTTCCTGCTGAATAGATGTTTTCTGAAGATCCTGCTCCGATTCGGCCAGTTTAATTTTACCCCGGGCATAACCCCAGTCAAGAATCGGAACCTGAATACCAAGCACCAGTTGCTGCTGTTGCTGAGGGTCTTTATATACATCCTGTATATTGTCGGTGGATTGTGTTAAACCATAAACAGCATAAAGGTTGGCATTAAAGCGG
>JAAXUD010000784.1 GCA_013336205.1 Lentimicrobium sp.
CAGCAACGCCGGGCACACCATTGTGAACAACTATGGAAAATTCGCCCTGCACCTTCTGCCTTCCGGTGTATTTTATGACCATACGGTCAGCATCATCGGCAGCGGCGTTGCGCTGAACATCCCTTTTCTGATTCGTGAAATTAACGATTTGACCAGCAAGGGCGTTCCCACTCCAAAGGTCCTGGTTTCAGACCGGGCTCATTTGCTGATGCCATATCATATGGAATTTGATGCTTACGAAGAAGAACGTCTTGGCGGAAAATCCTTTGGCTCCACCAAGTCAGGTATTGCACCCTGCTATTCGGATAAATACGCCAAAATTGGTTTTCAGGTCAGCGAGTTGTTTCTCAGTGAGACCCGCCTTCGGGAAAGGGTCAGCCGCATCTGCGCACTGAAGAACCCATTGCTAGAGCACCTATATCACAAACCGCTTCTTGATGAAGACATGCTGGTGGATTTGTTGTTGGAATACCGTGAAATGATTCGTCCTTATGTTTGCGATGTGGCAGCTTACCTTAATGATGCAATTAAAGCAGGAAAGAAAATCTTGCTGGAAGGGCAGCTTGGCGCCCTCAAAGATACAGACCACGGAATTTATCCCATGGTTACCTCCTCTTCAACGTTGGCTGGTTTTGCCACCATCGGTGCAGGGGTTGCTCCCTATGAAATCAGCCAGGTCATCGCTGTGGCGTGGTGATTCTTAAAATTACCGGACTATTGTCATACTAAACTTCTGCATAAATACAATGGGAAAACCGGAAGAATGTAAATACGTGATTATATTCCCGGATTTGTATAGAAAATCGTCAATCCTTTACATTCCGGATTTTCTTTGTAAAGAAAATCAGATAATCTATACATATTACACTATCTTTGTAAAGAAAATCAAAAAATCTATACACAATGACTTCCTTACAACCATGGATTTTGAAGGAATTACCCTTAAATATTGAGATTGAAACGATAAAAGTATTGAAACGCTTACCTTCCGCTCATGCTGCTTTGGCTGAGTTAAAGGGGATTGCAGCTACAATTCCCGAACAGAATATACTAATCAATACCCTGGGTTTACAGGAGGCAAAAGACAGTTCGGCCATAGAAAATATAATTACAACCCACGACGATTTGTATAAATCTGTCTTAAGTCCTGTTTCGGTTAACTCATTAAATGCCAAAGAGGTTCAGAATTATATAGCAGCATTGAAAACGGGATTTGACCTTGTTAAAGGTTCAGGCCTGTTAACAACCAATACAATATTGAAAGTTCAGGAAGTACTTGAGAATAACAGTGCGGGATTCAGGAAACTTCCCGGAACCGTATTGAAGAATGATACAACAGGAGAAACCATTTACGCCCCGCCACAGGAAACTGGTGATATAGTTCGTTTAATGGCCAATCTCGAAAGGTTCATCAATGATCCGGTGATGAGTGATCTTGACCCGCTGGTAAAAATGGCAGTCATTCATTTACAGTTTGAAAGCATCCATCCGTTTTATGATGGCAACGGCAGAACCGGGAGGATCATCAATATACTTTACCTGATCCTGGAAAAACTCCAGTCAATCCCTGTGTTGTACCTTAGCAGTTATATCATCCGGAATAAATCAGATTATTACAGGCTATTACAAAAAGTGAGGGAAGAAAATCGCTGGGAAGAATGGCTTTTGTTTATGATCAAAGGAATTGAGGTCACCTCAAGGGAAACCATTGAACTGATTGTGAAAATAAAGGAGTTGATGGCAGACTATAAACACCGGTTGCGTGATCATTATAAGTTTTACAGCCAGGATTTATTGAATAACCTTTTCAAACATCCCTACACTAAAATTGAATTTGTTGTCAGGGATCTGGGAGTTTCGAGGCTCACAGCCGCCAACTACCTGAATACGCTGGCTAAAGATAAACTGCTGAGAAAAGCAAAACTGGGAACCGGGAATTATTATATCAATGAGCCGTTGTTTGAATTGTTGTCGAAGCGATAGAATTTCGGTTTAAAATGCGGCCTCTGAAGTTG
>JAAXUD010000247.1 GCA_013336205.1 Lentimicrobium sp.
ATTTTCTTGATGGAAAATCAGCCATTTTTGCCATCACCCTCAAAGAATCGCAGCAATTGATCGGCGCCATTGGCCTGAGCCTGCAACTTCAGTTCAGCGTTGCGGAAATCGGTTATTGGGTTGGAAGAGAATTCTGGAACCATGGTTTTTGCACAGAGGCCTTGAAAGCCATCATTGATTTTGGTTTTAATCAGATTAAACTGCACAAACTACACGCGAGTCACTTTGGGAACAATCCTGCCTCAGGCCGGGTGATGCTCAAAGCCGGAATGATCTGCGAGGGCACACTCAGGTCGCATATGCTTCATTGGAATGAGTATAAAGATCTGGTGCAATATGGGATTTGGAGAGATGATGGAGGGGGAAAGATTTAATTTCTAATGTCTAATTCCCAATTTCTAATCCCGTTATTTCATTGCTTCGCAGTTAGTCCGCATCTTATCTTCTGATTTGGACCTAGGCCTTGCCAGAGGTTTCAGCTCAGGTTAAGGTTGAGGTTAAGGTTGAGGTTGAGGTTGAGCTACCTGAATAATAAGCAGTTAGTCCGTATCTTATCTTCTGATGAGGTCCAGTGTCTTGCCAGAGATTTCAACTCAGGTTCAGGTTGAGGTTGATCTACCTGAATAATTAGCAGTTAGTCCGCATCTTATTTTCTGATGCACACCTTGCGATTTCTCAGTAGTTTCTATTCTGCACAACGACAATCTTAAAAGAATTATCAACAAATTCTGATACCTGAGAACACATCAAAAAAATTAATATATTAGTCCAAATATTCTGAGTTAGTTTTTGTTATTAATACTATTCCTTTTAATCATTTTTCAAAGTTCCGATTTATGTCAGCAAACCCTGGAATTCGTAAAAACTGGTGGTGGTTGCCACTATTTATAATCACAGCTTGTTCTTCACCCAACAAGATTAGCATCGAATCCACGAACTTTGACAGCCAGGTAGATATGTTCCAGAACCTGGAATTTGTGTTTGACCGTGATATGGTTTCAGACTCCTTGTTGAATAAATGGGACTCGACCAGATACCTTAAAATTCAACCTGAGATTAACGGCCGTTTTCAATGGACTGCATTGCGGACACTGGTTTTCTCACCAGCGGTACCTTTTGCTCCCAACACTGACTATAGCCTTCAGCTCAATCCTGAAATTGCAAAGTACCTGGCAGATAAAAAAGCGCCGGACGAGACTGAGTTAAAATTCCATACGCCCTATCTTGCAGTAGAGCGAAGCCAGACTTTCTGGGGCATCGACGACAATGACCGCAACCTGATTCAGCTGAGGATATTGCTGCACTTTAACCACCCGGTTGAGATGAATGTGGCTAAAAAGCACATTTCTGTCAAACTTGACGGACAGCTTGTGAATGCTCAGCTGCTAAGTCTTGAAAACGGCAATGAAATTGATTTATGGATAGCCGCTCCTGTGAACGGGTCGGATGGCAAATCGCTGAGCGTTACTGTTGGGAAAGGCATGACCTGCCTGGGCTCTGCCAGGCAAAACCCGGAAGATGAAACCATTGATCTCACCATGCCACAACGCGACCGCCTCGAAATCTCGGACGTGCTTACTGATTTTGAAGAGGGCGAAGGTGTTATTTACGCTTTCACTTCACAACCTGTTGAAGAACAGGGACTGAGGGGGCTGGTAAAAATCACCCCGGAAGTAACATTTGAGGCCATCACCATTGGCAATGGTTTTAAGCTTAAAGGTAATTTCGCCGATGGACAATCCTATGAACTCTCCGTTTCAGGAAGACTAAAAGGGATTTTCGGCCCTGAACTGGGAAATGACTTCCTGCAAACAGTTTCCTTTGGGTCTTTACAGCCATACATCGCCTTCACCGATCAATCAGGCATGTACCTTACGCCCAATGGTTCCCGGAATCTTGGAATCAATATTATCAATGTTCCCAAAGTAAAAATTACCGTATTTAAAGTGTTTGAGAATAATATCCAGCATTTTATGCGTGTTGGAAAGCAATGGGACTGGAGTTATGAAAATGATGAATATCATGATTCGTATGGATACAGCCTTGACGAAAACTACGGACAGGTAATAAACACGCGTGAAGTTGACACCCGCTCGTTGCCACGAAAAGGAAATTTCCGGCTGCTGAACCTTAAACCGGAAGAACTTCAGCTTTCGGCTGATATGAAAGGCATTTACCTGATCAAAGTAGAATCGCCTGACAAGAAATGGCTTTCAGATGTGCAGCTGGTCTCGGTTTCCGATATTGGTCTTATTGTTAAGGAAGGTGTTGATGAGATTTTTGTTGCCGCCAGGTCAATCGCAACCGCGAAACCAATGTCAGGTGTCAATATCCGGTTTATCAGTAAAAACAACCAGCAGGTATATCAGGCCACTACCAACAGCGATGGAATAGCTGAACTTAAAAATATGGGAAAATCTATTCCCGGATTTGACATTTCGATGATCACAGCCCGCAGCGGTAGTGACTTTAATGCGCTACTGTTCAACCGGTCGCAGGTAGAGACTTCCAGATTTGACATTGGCGGAAAACGCACTGCCGGCCAGAATTACGATGTATTTATCTATGGCGACCGCAATCTTTACCGGCCTGGCGATTCTGTATTTTGCAATGCGATTGTCCGGAACTTTAAATGGGAAACCATTCAGGATATTCCGGTCAGGTTCAGGGTGCTGGCGCCCGATGGCAAAGACTTCATTGTCAGGCGCTCAAGCCTGAATAAAGCAGGTGCTGCCCAACTGGCCTTCAGGTTGCCGGAATCAGCCATCACCGGAGGCTATGTTGTAGAAATACTCTCTTCAAACGATGTGCTGATTGGTAACTATCGCATTGGAGTTGAAGAATTTATGCCCGACAGGATAAAAGTTGACGTGAAAACTGACAAATCGTTGTACAACAATGGCGAAGTTCTGAAAGCCACTGTTATTGCAGCCAATCTTTTCGGCCCACCGGCAACCAACCGTAAAACTGAGAATGAATTGCGCATCAGCAGGAAATTATTTTCAGCCAAAGGCTACAATGATTATAATTTCAACATCACAACACCTGCTGAAATCTATTTTGAAAGTTCAATAAATGAGGGTATTACCGATGCTGCAGGGAAAAATGAGCAAAACTTTACACTGCCTGAATTTGCCAACATCGGATTGCTGAACGGCCGGCTTTTCACCACCGTTTTCGATGAAACCGGACGTCCGGTAAATCGTTATACAGAGGTTGAAATCCAGACACAGCAGACTTTCCTGGGCATTGGCCCTGTTTCGGGATGGGTTCCCACCAGCAAACCGCTGACAGTTAATACCATTGCCCTGAACCGGGCAGGGCAGAAAGTAAGTTCGAAAGCCAGGCTCGAAATTATCAGCATCCGCTGGGAAACCGTGCTCGAAAGAAACTATGGAAACACTTCCTATCGTTCCCAACGAAAGGAAAAAGCGGTTGTTTCCCGCGAAATCAGCATTGGAAGCGGGGGCTATGCGGTACAGTTTCAGCCGCCGGTTTCCGGTGAATATGAGATCAGGATCAGTAACGGCGAAACCTCAAACTATGTGATGCAATCGTTTTATGCTTATGGCTGGGCCGATGCAGGCATGTCATCATTCCAGGTTAACCGCGATGGCGAAATTGACATTGAAACCGATAAAAGCCTTTACAAACCGGGAGAAACCGCCAAACTCCTGTTTAAAACGCCTTTTGCCGGTGAACTTCTTATTACCATTGAACAGGACAAAGTGCTGGAATACCATACAATACAGGCCACAGCCCAAGGCGCCAGCCTCGACCTGAAAGTAAAAGATGCCTTTATGCCCAATGTATATGTAGGCGCCATCCTTATCCGGAAGATCGACAATTCAGGACTTCCGCTGACGGTAGCACATGGATTCGCGGGTATCAAAGTTGAAAAACCGGAGCTTAAGCTCAATGTAAGCATTGATATTCCTGAAAAGCAACGCTCAAACCGGAATCAGTTGATCAGGGTTAAAACAAGCCCGGGCGCTGAAGTTACAGTTGCTGTTGTTGATGAAGGCATTCTTCAGATAACCGGATATCCCAGCCCCGAACCCTACAGTTATTTTTATCAGAAACGGGCACTGGAGGTGAATGCCTACGATCTTTTTGATGAATTGTTCCCCGAGCTGTCCTCTGGCCGGTCCTCCTCAGGTGGTGACCGCGGATTTGACCTGGGAAAACGCCTGAACCCGCTGACCTCAAAACGGGTTAAATTACTGGCAAACTGGAGTGGTATCCGAAAGGCCGATGCCAACGGTATGGTCACTTTCAACCTTGCGATTCCACAATTCTCGGGCGCTGTCAGGGTAATGGCGGTTGCTTACAAAGGCAATGCTTTCGGAAGCGCTGACAAGCAAATGAAGGTTGCCGATCCGCTGGTAATCAGCAGTTCGCTGCCACGATTCCTGAGTCCCGGCGATGAGGCCGATGTAGTGGTGACCCTTACCAATACCACCAATAAGCCGTTGACCGTTAGTATTGGCGCTAAATCAAGCGGGCCGGTAAACCCTGGTGATTTTTCATCTTCTTCGGTTGAAGTTCCTGCAAACAGCGAGCGCAACACCACTTATGTGCTTAAGGCCGATAATAAAATTGGCAATGCCAGCATCAGGCTTACCGCGACAGCCAACGGAGAGACCTATACCGATGTCACAGATATTAGTGTGAGACCTGCCGCAACCCTTGAAAAATCAGGAGTCTCCGGACAACTGAAGGCCGGGGAGAAAAAGGTTCTGTCGGCCAAGGACGACTACCTTGCCGGGAGTGCCAACTCCAAACTATTGCTTACCCGCTCTCCGGCCGGCCGATATGCCCGCGATCTGAGCGAACTGATCAACTATCCATACGGCTGCCTTGAGCAAACTGTATCCGCCGCGTTTCCACAACTCTATTTCAGTGATCTGGCAAAAATGCTAAAACAGAATCCTCAAAAATCAGCTGCCAGCATTGCTGAAAATATCCAGGAAGCTATTCTTAAAGTTGAAGGGCTGCAGCAATACAACGGCGGCCTGGCAACCTGGCCCGATGGTTATTCAACCATCAACTGGTGGACAACTGCCTATGCCGGGAATTTTATGTATGAAGCTGCAAAAGCCGGTTATTCAACAAATCCCCGGATACTTGATAACATTAACCGCTACCTGACTGAGATGGTGAAACAAAAAGGCACCACCGAATACTTCTACCACAACAATGAAGCAGGAACCTGGCACAAGAAAGTACAGCCCCAC
>JAAXUD010000785.1 GCA_013336205.1 Lentimicrobium sp.
TCGGCTCAATGGAGCAGCTTCCTTTTCAAAATGAAGAATTAGACCTGATCTGGTCGGAAGGTGCTATCTATAATATCGGTTTTGAACGCGGCCTGAATGAGTGGCGGAAATTTCTGAAAACCGGGGGTTACATTGCCGTTTCGGAAGTATCGTGGTTTACCAATGACAGGCCTGCTGAAATTGAGGATTTCTGGAAGGATGCCTATCCTGAGATTGACTCTATCCCGAATAAAGTAGCTCAGATGCAGCGTGCAGGTTATATACCCGTCGCAACTTTTATCCTGCCGGAAAACTGCTGGACTGAACATTTTTATGCTCCACAGGTTGAGGCACAGACAGCCTTTCTGAAGAAATACGCAGGAAATAATACTGCGGAAGCGTTTGTCGCAGGCGAACGGCATGAAGCACTGTTATATTCGAAGTATAAAGCATATTACGGTTACGTTTTCTATATTGGAAAGAAGATTTAAATGATCCGGCAGGAAGGATTGCTCCTGTTTTTTCAGGGCAGTCCTTCTTTACTTTACCTTAAATACAATTTATTATATTTGTAAGCGGTTCGCAGGCCTGTGCTCCCTTATACCACACCTGATCAAAGCCAAAAACTCTTCACCGGATTATTTTGTAAATAGTCAAACCGGAAGAATTCAATCTTTAACCAATCATATCAATAAGTCATGAAAAAAAAATCAACGCTGATCTTGCTGCTGCTGATTTCTTCAATCTTCTCCGTGTATTCCCAGTCGAAAACAAAAATTGAACTCAAGAATAACTGGTACTACCTTGACGGACAGCGATTTTTTATTAAAGCCATCGGTTATGAAATTGGCGCCCGGCCCGGACAACATCCCTATGAGGGTAAAAGAAATGACGATCTGGATTTAATGCAATTCGATCTGAAAGTGATCAAGGAAGGCGGTTATAACACCATCAGAACCTGGAGCGAATTTTCTGAAGCTCAGTTAAAACTTGTGCAGGAATCGGGTCTGAAACTGATACTGGGATTAGAAATTAATCCCGATGGGGATTATGGTGACCCTGCATTTGTTGAAGAAAGTATTGAAAGGGTAAAAAAGGTTACGGCTTTTGCAAAGAAGTATGACTGTATTATCACCTACCTGGTTATCAATGAACCACAGACAGATCATATCCACAAGGTTTCAGGAAAGGCGTTTGTTGATCTGATGAAAACCCTGATTGATAATTTGCATCGCGAACATCCCGGAGTCCCGGTGACACTTTCGGCAAATGCGATGATCAGTGACTATATGGATGAAAGTTATTTTGACGTTTATGCTTATAATTGTTACGATCATGCAGAAGCCCAGACGGCAACCATGGGTTTTAAGGATTATATCAAAGGCTTGAATGAACTCAACGGCTTAAATAAACCCTTTATAACCACCGAATTTGGCTATTCGGTTTCGCACAAAGGATTTGGCCGGTATGGCGGAAACACACTCAAACAGCAAAGTGACGGACTTATTGCCAACTACCGCGACCTTATTGATGCAGGCGCTGTAGGGATGTGCCCGTTTTATTATGCCGACGGCTGGTGGAAAGGCGGCGATAAAAACAGCCATGCCCTGGACCAGCCGGAAGAATGGTTTGGTTTCTGGGGTTACAGCGATGTGAACGATCAATATGGTTCGCCCCGCCCTGTCTGGTTTGCCATGCGCGATTACATGAAAGGACTGGTTATCAGCCCTAAAAACAACTCAATTTATGTCGGCACTACCATACCTTTGGAACTATACAATGACAAGGATATAAAAAAAGTGACGGTAAAATATCTTGATAAAGTCATCTATTCGAAGAACATAAGCAGCGAAGGTTATTTTGCCGATCAAATCATGATTGATCCGGCTGGCATAGAAGATATGGAGCTTGCTTTCGAATTTTTTAATAAAGACAATAAAATCATTAAAAACGAATCCATTCAGATATTTTACCGTCACTTTTTTTATATCCTTGTCATTGTATAGTTCCAAAGGTATGGTAGTGCCGAC
>JAAXUD010000786.1 GCA_013336205.1 Lentimicrobium sp.
TTTAAATGGAAGCATACCCTGATCGTGATACATAGCCAACACACCGTCAAACTGTGTAAAATTAGATGATCCAAAAAAGCCATCGGCAGGGAAGGGGCCAAAAACCCTGATACCCATCTCATTGGCTTTGTCGATGGCAGGTTTTATAATCTCAATTTCTTCCTTTCCCAATAAACCTTCATCGCCGGCATGTGGGTTAAGTCCCAGTATGGCAATGCGCGGGCTCCTGATTCCAAAATCCTGCAAAAGCGACTGATTCAGGATCTTTATTTTTCTTAGAATTAAATCTTCGTTCAGTTGGCCGGGAACGTCCCGCAAGGGAATATGGCCGGTAATTACCCCGATTCTCAGGTTGTGGCTGACCATCAACATTAGATAATCAGTAACTCCGAATTTATTGGCCAGATATTCTGTATGTCCGGGAAAATGGAATTCCTTTGATTGAATGTTCTTTTTATTGATTGGGGCCGTAACCAGCACATCAATGTAATTCTTTTTCAGGTCTTCAATGGCTGCTTCAAGCGACAACAAAGCCAGTTCACCGGCTATTGGCGTAGATTTTCCAATGTCTATTTTTACTTCCTGATCGTGAATGTTCACGATGTTGGCCCGTTTGGGGTTTGCTGTATCAGCTCTTTTTATCAGGTTAAAAGTGAAATCTCCTACACTAAGTGTCTTACGATGATAGGATGCTACTTTTGACGATCCATAAACCACCGGCGTTAAAAGTTCAAATATCCGGTTGTCAACAAACGATTTTACAATAATTTCATAGCTGATGCTATTAATATCGCCGTGGGTAATGCCAACTATCGGCTTACTATCGTGTTCAGAAACTCTTTCCATCTAAATATATTTTAGGGCAAAGATAAGATTTTGCTAATTTAGCGGAGCAGTTATTGCATTATTAAGTATGCTTACATTTGGCCCACCCCCTTTTTTTTCATACAAGAATAGAATGTGTGTACAAAAAGATTAAACTTGCACATTAATAGGTGCCAAATAATGAAATTTGTTCAGTTTTTCTATCTCAGTAAGTTCGCTTTCCAAACTGATTAATCCATGATGAATACGATTGTTTTGCAACGGCTTAAGGAGCGGGAGAAAGAGTTGAATACACTCTACAAACTCGATGAGTTGCTTTCAGTTCATGACCTGACTTCAACTGATTTATTCACTAAGCTTATTGAATTTATGCCGCTGGGTTGGCAATACAGTGCTATCTGTGAAGTCAGGGTAAAATTTGAAGGTAGGGAATGGGCAAGTGAAGATTTCAGGGAAACCGACTGGATGCAGAAAGCGGAATTAATAATCGATAATAGTATCTGTGGTGAGATTGAAATAGCATACCTGCAGCTGATCCGTGAGTTTAACGGCAGTCAGTTTTTTCCGGAAGAGCAAAAATTACTCAATACCATTGCTGAAAGGGTGAGTAACTTTTTATTTCAGCAACGCCTGAGAAATACACTTAAGGTGCTAAAGACCGGCAATGAAAACAGCGAAGGTAACGGCAACGGGCAGATTTTATCTCAAAGCAGTTCTGATCAACACTGGAAATGGCGGTTCAGGATTGCAGAACGGATTAGTCTGCTTATGGATTTTGAGCGTTTTGGCGTTAAAGCTGTTTATCTGATCGGAAGTACCAAGAATGCAACGGCCGGTCCTGCCAGTGATATCGATTTGATGGTTCATCATGAGGCAAGCGGGCAACAGCTAAATTGCCTTAAATCATGGCTTGAAGGCTGGAGTCTTTGTCTGGCAGAGGAGAATTTTCAGCGAACCGGATACCAGACTCCAGGGCTCATTGATTTACATCTTATAACCGATTCCGATATTAAAGAAAGTACAAGTTTTGCCGCCATGATCAACGCGGTTAATGATCCTGCCCGTCTGTTAAAGTAACCGGGGCTTATGAGTAACTCATCATTATGACCACAAGTTTCTTCGTTTCTGATCTCCACGGTAGTATCACCCGGTATGAGTCGCTCTTTAGCCGGATTATTAGT
>JAAXUD010000787.1 GCA_013336205.1 Lentimicrobium sp.
CAGAAATCGACAGTGCCTGTGAAGTTATTGACTTTCTCAGATTCAATACTTATTACGCAAGCGAAATATACAGCAGGCAGCCTCATTCTGAATTTGGTAACCTGAACAGACTTGAATACAGGGCACTTGAAGGATTTATTCTATCGATTACACCTTTCAATTTTACCGCTATAGCCTCAAACCTGAATGCAGCTCCCGCGCTTATGGGCAATACGTTAGTCTGGAAGCCTGCATCAACCTCTGTTCTTTCGAATTATCATCTCATGAAAGTATTTATGGAAGCCGGACTTCCTGAAGGTGTAATTAATTTTATTCCATCGTCGGGCAAGGACATCTCTGCTACAACACTTAAAAACAAGCATCTGGCCGGGATCCATTTTACAGGATCAACCAAAACATTTAATCACCTTTGGAGAGCTACCGGAGAAAATTTAAGCAACTACGTTTCCTATCCTAAACTTGTAGGCGAAACAGGTGGAAAAGACTTTATACTTGTCCACGCCTCAGCCGATTATGAAGAAGTTGCAACTGCGATAATCAGAGGCGCTTTCGAATACCAGGGACAGAAATGCTCCGCAGCATCCCGTGCCTACATTCCGGCATCAATGTGGCCCAAACTAAAACGAACACTAATCGCACAGATAAATGAAATCAGCATGGGAGATGTCAGGGATTTCTCCAATTTCATGAATGCAGTAATCGACGAAGCCTCTTTTAACAGCATTATGAACTATATAAATTTTGCTTCAAAATCGAATGATGCAACCATCCTTGCCGGTGGTTCGGGAGATAAAACATCAGGTTATTACATAAAACCAACACTGATTGAGGCAAAAGATCCCCATTTTAAAACAATGGAAGAAGAGATTTTCGGGCCGGTGATGACAGTGTTTGTTTACGATGACAATGAATATGAGCAAATTATTGACATTTGCGATAAAACATCTCCCTATGCGCTGACCGGGAGTATTTTCGCTGCAGACCGATATGCGTTGAATTTGGCCTGTAGAAAATTAAGGTATGCAGCTGGAAATTTATATTTTAACGACAAACCCTCCGGGGCTGTGGTGGGGCAACAACCTTTCGGGGGTGCAAGGTCATCCGGCACCAATGATAAATCGGGGAGTTATCTGAATCTTCTGCGCTGGACCAGTCCACGAACCATCAAGGAAACCTTTTCTCCACCGGCAGATTACAAATACCCATACATGACAGGCAATGGAGTTCAATAAAATTTATAAGCGGCTACAAAAGCAGTTTGTTAAACATAAACATAATTTCATTGTTCTATCACAAACTTTTCATTACATGACTAAACAACAAGAATCACAAAACATCAAAGATTTTCTGGAGAAACTGAAAATTGAGCCGACCAATAATGGTGCAACAACAGGAACAATATGGTTCGAAACCAAAGGCGAACCTATACATTCATATTCACCTGCCGATGGCCGGTTAATTGCCTCGGTAAACCAGGCCACCTGGAATGATTATGAGGCAGTTATGGAGAAAGCCACCGCAGCCTTTAAAACATGGCGCATGGTTCCTGCACCCAAACGCGGCGAAATTGTACGGCAAATTGGTAATCGTCTACGCGAATTTAAAGAACCATTAGGATCATTGGTATCCTATGAGATGGGCAAAGTTTACCAGGAAGGACTGGGTGAAGTACAGGAAATGATAGATATTGCAGATTTTGCAGTCGGGCTGTCAAGACAATTGTATGGATCAACTATGCATTCGGAACGTGAACGTCACCGCATGTACGATCAATACCATCCGCTGGGTGTTGTTGGTGTTATTTCAGCCTTCAATTTTCCGGTGGCTGTATGGGCGTGGAATGCCATGCTTGCAATGGTTTGCGGAGATGTAGTGGTTTGGAAACCCTCATCTAAAGTAATGTTAAGTGCATTGGCAGTCCATAAAATTATCGAAAAGGTATTGCAGGAAAATGAAGTACCGGAGGGTGTGCTAAACCTGGTTGCAGGCAGTTCTAAATATATCGG
>JAAXUD010000788.1 GCA_013336205.1 Lentimicrobium sp.
CGAACCTTTTGCACAACAGGAATTAAAGCGATTGCTGTTAGCGACTAACCATGACATAGAAATAGCTGCTTGTATTGATTCGGTGGAAGACACTGTGGAATGGCTTCAGTCTAATCCTTTGCCCGATTTGATTTTTCTTGATATTCAACTCTCTGATGGCTTAAGTTTTGACATTTTCAGGCAGGTAAAAATCATGTGTCCGGTTATTTTTACTACAGCTTTCGACGAATATGCCATACAGGCTTTTAAAGTCAACAGCATTGATTATTTGCTCAAGCCGGTAAAACAAGCTGATCTGGAAGCAGCGCTTTCAAAGTTTGATGAAGTGCGCGAATCATATAAAGCTTCAAACCGGCCAACTTTTGATTTAAGTATGCTGGAACAGCTACTTAGCCCGACAAAAAAGGAATTCAAAACCAGGTTTATTGCCAGGCTTGGCGACCAGATAAAGCACCTGCCGGTTGAAGAAATCGGGTGGTTTTATGCTGAAGACAATGTGGTTTTTCTGGTAACTAAAAGCAACAACCGTTACATTATTGATTACACCCTTGATCAGGTTTGTCTGCAACTCAATCCGTCTGAATTTTTCAGGCTTAACCGCAGTTTTGTTGCTGATATAAAGAGTATTGGAAAAGTAAGCCGCTATTTTAATGGTCGCTTGCTCGTTGAACTGAACCCTGCCGCACCAGAACAGGTTTTTGTAAGCCGGGCAAAAGCCCAGGAATTTATTGAATGGCTCGACAAATAATAAGACAGATGAAAACACATAAATATTTAAGAATCCCTTCCCGTATTCTCACCCTCGCCCTGGTGGCTGTGCTTTTTTCGTCCTGCTATAAACAGGAGCTGGTAATTGACAAAGTTCCGCTGAATACCCCTGCAGGAGAGGCAATTTACGTTGCCGGCAATTTTAACAACTGGGATCCGGGCGACGAAAAATACCGGATGACAAGCCATCCTGACGGCACCTATTCAATATCGCTGCCACGGGGCATCGGCCAGCTAAATTATAAATATACCCGGGGCGATTGGACACGCGGTGAAAGAAATGAGTGTGGTTATGAAATCGACAACAGAACTCTTACTTATGGAGAAAGCGAAATTGAAACTGACCAGGTAGCCTGCTGGGGCGATACAGAACCAATGAACTGTTCTCAAACTGTAATTGTACTCAGGGATTATCCTGAAAACACTCCGGAAGAAGCAATGATTTACCTTGCTTCTCAGTATAACAACTGGAACCCCGGAGATTTAAAACAAACCCTGCAAAAACATCCGGGTGGCTATTATTATATAAATGTGGATAAACAGGGCGACTGCATAGAGTTTAAATTTACACTGGGCGACTGGGGTACAGTAGAAACAGATGGAAATGGGAAAGATATTGACAACCGCCGTTATTGTTATGATAGGAGTGACACGCTTTTTCTGAAAGTGAAAGAATGGAAAAGTATCTCTTTCCGAAAACTAGGAAAAGTGACTTTTATACTTGACAAACTGCCTGCCTTGACCCAACCTGGTGAAAAGTTCTATATTACCGGCGATTTCAACAACTGGAATCCAGGAGACCAGGCATATACCTTCAGGAAAGACAGCCTTGGACGTCTATATTTTACATTAATGTCAGACATGGAAATAATTTCCTTCAAAATAACACGTGGCAGTTGGAAATCGGTTGAAACACTTCCTTCGGCCAGGGATATTCCAAACCGGACACATGTTAACGGGCAGGCCGATACCGTCTACCTCAATGTTGAACGCTGGAAAGACCGGTAAATATGCCGCTATCCTAATCTGGCACACTGACATACTTTTGTCTGAAAACTTATTGGTGTCATGTCAACTGTAAAATGTCGCGTCGAATAAAATAGAAAATTCAATCTTAAACGAATCTCCACCACCCTGACCACGTCAAACAGACTGGCTCCATTACGCTTGTTAAACTTTTAACTTTTTACTTTTAACTTTTTACTTTTTACTTTTTACTTTTTACTTTTTACTTTTT
>JAAXUD010000789.1 GCA_013336205.1 Lentimicrobium sp.
ATTTTCAGTAGCCCCTGAGCCATGCGCATCAAAAAAACAGCTGCTCATGATCTTTTTGAAGATAAGGAGGCTCATCCCTTTAATAAGCTGTGATTTTAGTTAATTTCGCAGCCTGTTAATTTATTGCATTGATGCCTGATATGAACATTCCTCCGATTGATATTTCTGATTACGACTATCCGCTGCCTGAAGAAAGAATCGCCCGCTTTCCGCTTGAAATGCGCGATCAATCAAAGCTTTTGGTAGTTAACGACGACAGGATATCCGGAAGTTATTTCAATCGGATTGCCTCTCAAATTCCGGAAGGTAGCATGCTGGTCTTCAATGATACCCGTGTAATCAAGGCCAGGTTGGTTTTTTATAAACCAGAAGGTGCCCGGATTGAAGTCTTTTGCCTTCAACCTATAGGGACCTACGGTCAAACAAACCAGGCAAGCTGGAAATGCTTTATCGGGAATGCCAAAAAATGGAAAAGCGGGGAATTAAAAATGGAAATTTCTTTTCCCGGTGGAAATTTATCTTTAATTGCTGAACGCGGCGAGGCCATCGGTGAGGCGCACCTGGTAAATTTTAAATGGGAGGCCCCCGGAATGCCGTTTGAGCAGGTGCTTGAGTTCGCCGGTAAAGTTCCGTTGCCACCCTACCTCAACCGTGAACCGGAAGAAAGCGATGCGGAACGATATCAGACAATTTATGCCCGTTTCAATGGATCGGTTGCGGCTCCGACTGCCGGACTTCATTTTACGCCCGCGATAATGGAAAGTCTCGAAGCAGTGCACAGCAGTTTCGAATACCTCACCCTACATGTGGGTGCCGGTACTTTTAAGCCGGTTTCTGCTGCCGATGCCCGCGAACATCAGATGCATGAAGAGGAAGTCATTGTTGAGAAATCATTTCTTTTGAAGTTGTTACAAAATCTTCACGGCAACATTATACCTGTAGGCACAACCTCAATGCGAACGCTCGAAAGCCTCTATTGGCTTGGTGTTCAGCTATTGAATGGACAAGAGCCTTCAGATTATTTCATCATAAAACAATGGGATCCTTATAAGTCGGAGGTTAGGATTCCGGCCTCAGAGGCTTTGCAGGCAATCATCGATTACCTTACCCGGAAGCAGCAAACAGCTATACATGGCAATACAGGAATTATGATTGTGCCCGGCTATCGGTTCCGCATCTGCAATGCGCTGATAACCAACTTTCACCAGCCACAGAGCACCCTGTTGCTGCTGGTTGCGGCATTTGCCGGGGAATCCTGGAAAAAGGCTTATCATTATGCACTTGAGAACGATTTCAGGTTTTTGAGTTATGGTGATAGTTGCCTGTTTTTCCGTAAGGACTGAAACTGATGTTGGATCGTTGTTTGATCCTTATCAGCACAACATTGTATATCTTCGCATCATGATATTCATTCTTACCGGCCAAAGTGGCTCAGGCAAAACAACATTGCTGAATGAACTTGCTGAAATTTTCAGAAATAACAAGCTGATACCTGGTGGTTTTACCGCTCCCGGAACCTGGCTTGATGGAAAGCGGTCAGGTTTCATGTTGAATGATCTTCTGGATAATAAGGAGTATCCTTTGGCAGAATCAGGTAAGTCAGGAGCTGCAATGTACAGTCATTTTGGTTTTTTTGAACAGACCCTTGAAATTGGCAATAAGTTATTGGCCAGGCAAGCCACAGACCCCCGGCTTGATATGCTGATTGTGGATGAAGTCGGCCCGTTTGAACTACATGGCATGGGATGGGCGCCTTCACTGGATATACTGTCAGCGGCTGAAATTCCACAAATATGGACAGTCAGGGCAGGCCTGGTTGAAACGGTTGCGGCACATTGGAATTTCAAACCGGAATTCATTTTTTTTGCCCCGAAAGAAAGTGCTGAAGACGTTTTCAACAGAATTGCAGACAGCTGTAATTTTCCTGTGAGATGATAAATAAAACATTGATCACCGGCATTGTGCTGGCGGGCGGGAAAAGCAGTCGGATGGGCAGTGATAAGG
>JAAXUD010000790.1 GCA_013336205.1 Lentimicrobium sp.
AAATCATGGAAAACAATTCAGGTAAAACAAGTCGGAAACCTTGGGTCAATTGGCTGATATTTCTGGCAACAGCCGTTGTTGTATTTGTACTCGGCTTATTTGCTTCTTCAATTCTGGAAAGAAGAACCGAATCAAAACTTTATTTCCAAACTGTTAAAGCAATCCCTGATTGGGAACCAAGAAATGAAGTTTGGGGCGAAAACTTTCCCCGTGAGTATGAAACGTATGCAAGTACACTCGACACTGGCTTCAGCAGCCCTCACGGAGGTTCTGCCAACATTGACTACCTTGAAAAATATCCTGAATTGGTTGTATTGTGGGCTGGATATGCGTTTTCACGCGAATATAATCAGGGGCGCGGCCATTACTATGCAGTTAAAGACATCCGTGAAACGCTGCGCACTGACGTGCCTCAGCCAGCGACCTGCTGGACATGTAAAAGCCCAGATGTACCAAGAATGATGGAAGAAATCGGAGTTGCAGAGTTTTACAAAGGGAAATGGAGTGATCTTGGCCATGAAATCGTTAATAACATCGGTTGCCAGGATTGCCATGATCCCAAAACCATGAACCTTAGAATCAGCCGGCCTGCCCTTGCAGAAGCATATCAGCGCCAAGGCAAAGACATCACAAAAGCCACTCACCAGGAAATGCGTTCACTGGTTTGTGCCCAGTGCCATGTTGAATACTATTTCAAAGGCGAGGGTAAGTATCTGACCTTCCCCTGGGACAAGGGCTTTAGTGCCGATAATATGGAAGCATATTACGATGAAATTGAACACGTTGACTTCATCCATAAACTTAGCAGAACGCCAATCCTTAAAGCCCAGCATCCTGATTTTGAGCTTTATATGACCGGGGTACATGCCGACCGGGGCGTAGCCTGCGCCGATTGTCATATGCCATACAAACGCGAAGGGGGTATGAAGTTTACGAACCATAAGATCCAAAGTCCGCTGGCCAATATTTCCGAATCATGCCAGGTTTGTCACCGCGAAAGTGAAGCCAAACTGATGGCCAACGTGGTCGAACGCCAGGGAAAAGTTGAGGAGTTGAGGCGAATAGCCGAAAAGAATCTTGCCAGGGTACACATTGAAGCTAAAATTGCCTGGGACAATGGCGCCACAGAAGCTGAAATGAAACCGGTACTTCAGTTAATCCGTCATTCACAATGGCGTTGGGACTGGGTAGCGGCTGCAAATGGCCTTGGATTCCATTCTCCGGTAGAAGCACTCAGAGTTCTCGGCACTTCCATAAATAAGGCCCAGGAAGCAAGAATTTTGCTGACTGAAATCTTTGTCAGAAAAGGTGTAAAAACACCTGTAACATTACCTGATATTTCAACGAAAGATAAAGCTCAGTCTTATATTGGCCTCGATATGCCAGAACTTTTGAAAAAGAAGAGTGAATTTCTTGTCACTTCGATTCCCGAATGGACCAAAAAAGCTGCGGAACGTGAAGCTAAAATGAAATAGTTTATTGCCGGTTAATTCATAGAAAAGGCTGTCGCTAAGCACGACAGCCTTTTCTATTTTAATTCCCATTCAAACCTTTACATTAAACAACTGTTAAGAGTCGCAAAATACTATTTTTGCATCCCAATAAACAACAACCCATGTACTGTATTATCAGACACGAAACTGACCCTTACTTTAACCTTGCCGCCGAAGAATATGTTTTAAAGCACTTCGATCGAGATTGCTTTATGCTCTGGCGCAACGAACCATCGATTATTGTAGGTAAACATCAGAATACACTTGCTGAAATCAATGCTGAATATGTTAAAGACAAGCAAATAAAGGTAGTCCGCAGGTTATCAGGCGGAGGTGCCGTTTTTCACGACCTTGGCAATCTTAACTTTACTTTTATTGCCTCAGGAGAGCATCACCAGCTGGTTGATTTCCGGAAATTTACCTTGCCTATTCTTGAGGTAATGCAAAAACTAGGCATTGAAGCCAGATTTGAAGGACGCAATGACCTCACCATCGGAGGACGCAAGTTCT
>JAAXUD010000791.1 GCA_013336205.1 Lentimicrobium sp.
AAAATCTGCTCATCAATTCCGCTGGCTGTCTGCGGGAGTTTAGTCGCAATTATCATTCGTTTTACTTTCTCAATTTCTTCGGTAGTAAATCCGAATGAAGGAAGGTGTTGTTCTGCAATTTGCGCAGAAATATCTTCATGGTTCTCGAAACTAACAGTTATTCCTGAATCATGAAGTAAAGCGGCAGCACTCACTAATTTAGTGTCAGTTGCATCAAGCCCCTCAAGCGCTGCAAGCCTCACGGCAGCTTCGTACACATCAAGGGTGTGCTCAACACTATGATATATAACAAAATCCGGCAATTCCTGCCGCATTTTATCAACAACAAAATCCAGTAATTTATTCAAGATCTTCTGGTTAACTGGTTGATTGAAAAGAGATAGCAATTTATTGGGATTGTCCAAAGATAAAAAAGGCTCCGGCTAGCCGGAGCCCATACTAAAAACCAATTTTTTACAAGCCCAGAATCTCGTAGTTGAATTTACGAGGGTTTATGCACATAACAGGAATCTGGCTGGTATTAAAAATGATATCCTCATCATAACTGCCGAGCAGGAAGGTGCCAAAACCCTTGTCAGGATTTGTCATAATCATGATCATATCTGCGTTCAGACTGGTTGAATAATCAATTACCTGTTTAGGGAAATTCTTACTTTTTTCAGAAGTCCTTTCAGTATATTTAACATTATTTTTGGCCAGGTAATCAGCTATTTGCCTGGAAGCATTATAAACCTGATCGTTGGCTTCGCCAATCAAATAAATATGTATGGTAGCATCAAATTTCTTGGCAATATAAACTGCCCAGCGTGTTTTATCCAATGGACCGGCTTCGCTGGTAATTGGAAGCACGATCTGCTTGTAACCTTCAGAGAATGGTCTTTTCTGAACAACGATTGTTGGGGCTGTTGAGGAAGTAACCACCTTTAATGCGAAACTACCGGTAAGATGCTGTAGGCCTACTTTACCATGGGTGCCAAGATAGACCAGACTTACCCCAAGATCTTTTACAACTTCACCAATTTCAGTAAAGATGCTGCCTTCGCGGGTAATGAATTCAACATTTACCTGATACTGTTCGGTCAGTTTCGCTGCAATCTCCTGCAACTTTTCGTCAATCGAACCGGCAGTAAGATTTTCATTTTTCAGAAATGCCTTTGTATCGCTGTTGATAACATGCAACAATAAGACTTTCATGTTAAGCAGTTTTGCTGCTTCTGCAGCCTGGCTTGCGGCATTTGCACAGACCTCTGAAAAGTCAGTGGGAACCAGGATAATGTCATTCATTTTTGTATCCATAAAAACGTTTCGTTTTGTGTTGTTTTTCCGATTCTAACTGCAATAATTAACTTGGCTGACAAAGTTAAATGTTTTTCAGATAAGTAGGCTATGATTGAATAAAAATATCAAAAATTAACTATAATATAGAACCAAAGTGGTGCGATTACTTCCGCTTTATTTTGAATCCCTTATGAATTGTCCGATTTCGTTCTTTTGTTTTATTATTGCTGGTGCTTCGTTTGATGCGCGTGACTTTAGTCGGTATTAAATTCAAGAATTATTTATTTTTCTAATTGAATCACCGTTACAAATACTTATAAAATGTATTAATTGTTGTAAACTAATACTTTGTTGTCCGGGGAAAATTTCGAATATCATTCTAAATAATTGATATTGTTGATCTTTGACAAAAGTTGTATTACAACAACTTGCTTTTTCAAATTAGACATTATAGCACTAAATCACGAATTATCACCAGTTTAATTTCATCATTTTGTGTAACCTGGAGTTTTGGTGACTTAGTGGCAAGAAAATCTTCGATTTTTACCGGACAATAGTGAAATTAAAATTAATCTATTTTGCAAAAATCAATTTTCAACTAGTCTTGACTACCATTCTTAATGGAACTGGAATTTAACTATATATCATGGATTCTTTTCTGCAATTTCTTAATTGCAGCCGGAATTGCTGTGTTTAGCTATCTGAAAGATATATCCAAAGGTCA
>JAAXUD010000792.1 GCA_013336205.1 Lentimicrobium sp.
TTGAGGTTGACTTTCACTACCAGCTTGACACCTTCGGTAGCCGGCTTGAATACACGAAATAATTAGCAGTAATTAACCGGCGCCCATGAAAACCCAGATAAAAAAAATACTGCACCTTGCCTTACTAACCTTATGGCTGATTCCGGTTCTATGCCAGGCACAAGGCATTGAATTAACCACCGGTGGCAGCATTGCCTGCACAGCCACCGCTACCATCGAAATCAACAATGGTAGTTTTATAAACAACGGCACCTACACAAAAGGCACAGAAACTTTTACGATGTCAGGCGCCACTACTCCCCGTTCTATTTCGGGCATTTCTTTGTCAGATTTTTACAATTTAACACTTACCAATACCGGGGGTGTAAGCATTGCCTATAATGCTAAGGTTACGGTAAGCAATACATTGACAAATACAGCTGGTAATACCGGGCTTATTTTAAAAAGTACAGCTAGTGGCACGGCCTCGCTGATTGAAAGTACTCCAAATGTAAGTGCTACGGTTGAACGGTATATAACCGGCGCAGCAGAAGCCTGGCATTTACTGAGTTCACCGGTAGCTTCACAGGCTATCTCAGGTGACTTTACACCAGCAGGAACGTATACAGGTGGGTTTGGTTATGACTTCTATGCCTGGAATGAACCCTCGCAAACCTGGCTCAATCAGAAGGTCGGGGCTAACGATATTACAAGTTTTATCCCTGGCAAAGGTTACCTGGTTGCCTATCAGGCTGCCAATCCTACAAAATCATTCGCCGGTGCTTTAAATACAGGGAGTTATAATTTCCCAATGACTGTTTCAGCAACCGGCACCTATGAGCATTCCAACCTTGCCGGAAATCCTTATCCTTCTTCCATTGACTGGAAAGCAGCCTCAGGTCTTGACAAAACCAAAGTTGTTGTTGAATCTGGCGGAGGTCATAATCTTTATATCTGGAACCAGACAGCGAATAACTACGGTGTTTATAACGACATAAACTCAGGCGACAACGGCACTAACAGCGTAACCCGCTACATTCCACCCATGCAGGGCTTTTTTGTGGTCGCTTCTGCCGCCGGTAATCTTGTAATGGACAATGGGGCGCGCGTTCACAGCACACAGGCTTTTTTGAAATCAGACAACGACAACGGGTTCCGACTATTGGTCAACGCCCCTGATGAAAATGGCTCCGATGAAATTTTACTTGATTTTGGCCATGCGACTTCTACAGGGGGTGCCGAAAAGTGGAATAGTTTTGTGCCCACAGCCCCGGGTCTCTATTCGCCGAAAGATGGCAATAACTTTTCAATCAGTTTCCTTAGTTCAGTTTCTGACAATCCGGTTGTTCCTGTTAATTTTAAGGCGGGTGCCAACGGGAGTTACAGTCTGAATGCACTTTTTAATTCTTCGGCATTCGCCACAGCCAATCTTGAGGACAAGCAAACGGGGATAATTTACGACTTGAGGTTAAATCCGCTTTATACTTTTGATGCTACCACCGCTGACGATGAAAATCGCTTTAATCTTCATTTTACTACTGTTGGAATAAATGAAACAGAAGCAGAAGCTGCTCCGCTGATATATAGCTATGAAAAAACTGTTTATATCTCCAGCAAGGTAACATCCGATGCAGAGGTTTTTGTCCGCAACATTACCGGGCAACTGCTTAAAAAGACCAGCATAAGCGGAACTACCTCCGCGATTGAATTGTCAGCCTTGCCGGTGGGTGTCTATGTGGTAAGTGTGGCAGACGCACAGGGTATTTACAGTGCCAAAGTTATATTAAAATAATACGAAACTCTTGATTTTGAAACCATTGAAAGTTTAAATTATGAAAAGAATAGTAAAGGCAGTTTTGCTGATAGGGTTGTTCCTTTTTTTGCTGGTCTCCTCAGCCCGGGTAATGGCACAGGGTGCGCCCCCGCCACCACCCACCGGAGGTCATGGTCAGTCTGGCGATTTGCCTGCCGGTGGCAACGCACCAATTGGCGGTGGCCTGGTAATTATGCTGCTGATGGGTG
>JAAXUD010000248.1 GCA_013336205.1 Lentimicrobium sp.
TTCAGGACGGCGACCTGCATATAGATATAGCGGTTATTGCTGCTCCTACCGCCGATTTTTTTGGCAATGCTACCGGCGATCGCGGACCAGCAGCCTGCGGATTGCTTGGCTTTGCCCTGGCCGATTCACAATACGCCGACAAAGTGGTGGTGGTCACTGACAACCTGGTTCCGTTTCCCTGTGTGCCCTGGCAAATTCACGGCAACTATGTTGATTATGTAGTTGTACTGGATAGGGTTGGAATTCCTGAAAAAATCATTTCAGGCACGACAGAAATCACCAAAAGCCCCGACAGGCTTTTACTTGCCGAACTTACTGCACAATTCTGTGATGAAGCCGGTATCGTTCGCGATGGATTTTCATTTCAGGCGGGCGCAGGCGGCACTGCACTTTCCATCGGTATTTATTTTGCGGAGATGCTTCGCAAACGCGGCATGAAAGCACGTTTTGCAAGAGGCGGCAGTAATAAATACCTTGTAGGGATGCTTGAAGAAGGCCTGGTTGATTACATTCTTGACGGTCAGACCTTTGACCTTGAAGGGGTGAGATCGATGCGCGAAAACAGCAATCACCTGAACACCAGTCCATTTACAAGTTATAATTATCACGGAAAAGGCAATTTCGCTTCCATGGTTGATGTGGTGATTCTTGGTGCAACCGAAGTTGATATTAACTTTAATGCCAATGTGGTAACCCATTCCGATGGTTATCTGCTGCATGGAATCGGAGGCTGGATGAATTGCCTGTTTTCTAAATGTGTGATTCTGCCCATTCCTCTTTTCCGCGATCGGATGCCGGTTATCCGTGATCAGGTAACGACTATATGTGGCCCCGGCGAACTGATTGATGTGATCGTAACCGAAAGAGGTATTGCGATTAATCCTCTCAGGACTGACCTGATTGAGAAGCTCAAAGGATCCGCATTGCCAATCAAATCGATACATCAATTGAAAGAAGAAGCCGAGCGTATCTGCGGCAAACCCGCCTTACCGGTTCTCAGCGACGAATTTATTGCTGCCATAAAATGGGTCGATGGCACCGTGATTGATGCTGTAAGAAAAGTAATTAAATAACCGGGGTCCATGCAATTAAAAGAGCTATTCTACTCCTGTTAGAAGTTACAAGATCATTTTCCTGAAAAGGTCTGCACAAACTTGTGCGGGCCTTTTTTGTTTCTATTGGCAACCTTTATCCTGAGTTGAGTGATTTAACTGCACCGAAAAATCACTCAACGTAAGCAGATTCAGGTATTATTGACAAACAAACTTACAATCATGAAAATAGCATCAGGCATTAGCCAGTTAATCGGGAATACCCCTTTATTGAAACTCAACAGACTTGGAAAAGAATCAGGAGCCACAATTCTGGTCAAACTCGAATCGCTCAATCCCTCCTATTCCGTTAAAGACCGGCTCGCGCTTGCGTTGATTGAAGATGCCGAAAAGAAGAAGCTGATCGGAAGTGAAACAACGATTATAGAACCGACAAGCGGAAACACCGGCATCGGGCTGGCCATGATCTGTGCGGAGAGAGGCTACCGGCTGATTATTACAATGCCCGAAAGTGCAAGTGTAGAGCGGCGTAGTGTTATTAAAGGATTAGGAGCTGAAATTGTATTAACGCCAGCCGATACCGGCATGAAGGGCGCTATTGCGAAAGCTCAGGAATTGAAAGAATTTTATGGAGACGCCTTTATTCCATTTCAGTTTATCAACCCTGCCAATCCCCAGATGCACCGTATGACCACTGCACCGGAGATCTGGAACGATACAGAGGGTCAGGTCGATATTTTTGTTGCCGGCGTTGGGACAGGAGGTACAATTACCGGAGTAGCGGAAGTGCTGAAAAGTAAAAAACCTTCCATAAAAGCCTATGCAGTCGAGCCACTTGATTCCCCTGTAATTTCAGGTGGTCAACCGGGAAGGCACAAGATACAGGGAATTGGAGCAGGCTTTATCCCTGAAATTCTGAATGTTGAAATCCTGGACGGCATCATCAGGGTTTCTTCTGAGGATGCGATAGCTACAGCCAGGCATCTAATGAGGGAAGAAGGTATACTATGTGGAATTTCCGCAGGCGCCAATGTGTGGGCGGCACTCCAACTTGCTGCTTTGTCTGAAAATGCAGGAAAAACAATTGTGACCATTATTTGCGACACTGGAGAAAGATATCTGAGTACTGATCTTTTTAAATTTTAAGCGTGTAATGGAAAAGCAGGATAGGCCGTTCGAAAAGGTAATACGGCATTTGATCAGCACAGGAAAGGAAGGACATCTTTTTCATCATTCCAGGCCCGACATATCTTTACCTTCTGCTGCGGAACTGGGCAAACTAATGTCACTCCTGAAGGAAATTATTTTCCCGGGATATTTCGGTGATAGCCCGATTAACAGTGAGTCCATAGCTTATACTACTGAAACCAATCTCAGGGAGTCACACAGGATACTGTCGGATCAGATAAACCGTGGATTTTGTTTCTATTGCCAGGATGAAAACAAGAATTGTTCAATCTGCAAACAAGACGCCGGAGAAATTTGCAGCCGGTTTATTGAAAAATTACCTGCCATCAGGCAAACACTCGCAACAGATGCACTTGCAGCCTATAACGGGGATCCTGCAGCCGGTCACATCAGCGAAACGGTGCTGTGTTACCCCAGTATGGAAGCTTTGACCCATTATAGATGCGCGCACGAATTACTGAAACTGGGCGTACCCTTAATTCCAAGAATGATTTGCGAAATATCCCATTCAAAAACCGGAATTGACATACACCCTGAAGCTGAAATCGGTGAAAGTTTTTTTATTGATCATGGAACAGGTGTTGTTATCGGGCAAACCTGTATAATCGGAAAAAATGTCAGAATCTACCAGGGTGTAACACTGGGCGCCAGGAGTTTCCCAAAAGACAGCGAAGGAAATCCGGTAAAAGGAATCCCCAGACACCCGATAATCGGAGATGACGTGATTATTTATTCAAATGCGACCATTCTCGGCCGTATAACCATAGGCCATGGAGCCATAATAGCAGGAAATATGCTGGTCACAGAAGATGTGGAAGCAGGCGCAAAAATTTCTCAGATGAAGGTCAAAAGTCAGTTTCTGTAGCTAAAACGAAAATAAGTAAAAATACTTTACTTAGTCCATCTTACTGATTTACATTTGTTTAAGTCTTTTTTTAGTGAATATGCAGGATAATCTCATACATTATTTTTGCTTTTTTATATTAAATTGTAGTAAATTTATCGCAGTTAAAATCTTTTACATTTATTGAACAGCATGTTTGACTGCACTTTGCCTATTACACTTTGACTTAATATTCTGCTATTCAATAACAAATCCTTCAGAACATGAACAAAATTCTGGCTATCGATGATGACTCCATAATCCGGACTTTATTAACAAGTATTCTGTCCAAGGCAGGATATGAAGTTACAACAGCTCCCGATGGGGAAACAGGTCTAGAGTTGGCTGCAACAACAAATCCCGATCTGGTAGTAACGGATTTTCAAATGCCGGGCCTTACAGGACTTGACGTTGTTACCGAGTTGCAGCGAACACAACCAGGATTGCCGGTAATTTTACTGACAGCACATGGTGATGTGGCGCTGACTATAAAATCTATTCAACTTGGTGCGTACGATTTCATTGAGAAACCAATTCAAATGCAGGAATTGCTTGATGTAATCAAAAACGGGCTTGAAGTATCCAGGCAAAGCCGCAATCTCATCGAGGCTATTTCACCGGAAATCAGAAAAGCGATTGAAGACAACCTGCTGGTAGGCAAAACACCAGTAATGCGTGAAATATTTAAAAACATTGGCCGGATATCATTGAACAAGGTTAATGTCCTGGTAACAGGTGAAACAGGCACAGGTAAAGAACTGATTGCCAGACTTATACATTTCAGCGGTATAACCAGGGAACATCCGCTTGTTGTAGTTAACTGCTCTACTTTAAATGAAGGTTTGCTGGAGCATGAGTTGTTCGGTTACACCCTGGGGGCATTTCCGGGCGCCATGAATGATAAAAAGGGAAAATTTGAACAGGCCGGAGAAGGCACACTTTTATTGGACGAGATTTCTGAACTAACCGATAATATTCAAACCAAATTACTCAGGGTATTGCAGGAACTTGAATTTGAGAAACCCGGCGCTGATGATCCCCTGCCAATGAAAGCCCGTATTATTGCCTCAACCAACAAGGATCTGGAAGCATTGGTGAGGGCCGGGAAGTTCAGAGAAGAACTTTATTACCGGTTAAAGGTATTTACCATAGCTCTTCCGCCGCTTCGCAACCGGAAAGATGACATTGGGGAACTGGTAAAACATTTCATGGGCAAACTTAACCGGAAATTAAATAAACGTGTATTGAAAATCGGCGATGGGGTGCTTGATATGCTGAAAAATCATGAATGGCCGGGAAATGTAAGAGAGCTGGAGAACACACTGATGCAGGCTTTTATTATGACGCGAAGTGATGTACTGGAAAAGGAACATATTGTGCTGATGACTTCACCCGAAGGCGCAGGAGGCGATCCTTTTGAGTTAAAGTCTATTGCCGATATTGAGAAAGTTCACATCAAGAAAGTACTTGACAAGGTAAAGTGGAACAAACAGGAAGCTTCCAGAATACTTGAAATCACCAGGCCTACACTTAACGCTAAAATAGAAAAATACGGCCTCAAGCATAACTAGGGGCAAGTAAAAAGTAAAAAGTCTAAAGTAAAAAGTAAAAAGTCCAAAGTCTAAACCTGCCCGCCAGCTGGCGGGGTAAAAAGTGGGAATTTGTTTAATAGTGGAACTTTTTATTGAATGCGGCATTTTAATTTATAATATAACACCAGAAGAATTTCCAGTCTGAATGGTTGAATCAATTTTCAAAGACCCTGATCTCAAGTCGGGGTCTTTTTTTTATTCTCACCAACGGAAACACCACCGCAAATTACACATGGGTTGAACTGTTAGAATGCAACGGTTAGGAATGAAGCACGATTTAAAAATTTGTTTATAGGTGACAGATTGTAAAATATTCCATCGAAAAAAGAAGGATTCTCTTTTTTTAAATACAGTGTAAATATTTTTTACAATTATATCTAATTATATGCATCTAATATATAGTATTGATTTACAATATTTTAATGAATTTGTATCATAGAATAATAAATTATTTTTGGTCCAGAGTAAATATTTCTTCATTTTTACTTGACTTTCGT
>JAAXUD010000793.1 GCA_013336205.1 Lentimicrobium sp.
GTCGGTGAAAATCAGCCGCCACAGCGGTTCTCCTGGAAAGAAACCAATCTTGATTTAAGCGTTTCTCAAAATTTAAATCTTTCCAGAGGTCCATACAATTCGGGGCTATTTGGTGAAACAAGTTATAATTATTCAAGAATCACGCACGATATTTCAACTCCTGAAGATTATACCGAAGGGAATCTTACGGGTTTGAGTTACCGTTTATTTGGGTATATTTATCAAAGACAGGCATACCGGGATCTGGCGCCCAGGTTTGGTATCAATTTCGACACAAGGTTCAAACACACCCCTTTTGGACAGATAAAAGCCGGATATACAGCAGCAATTCAGACACAGCTCTTTTTACCGGGTTTTGTAGCAAATCATTCTCTCTCCTTCTATGGAGGAATGCAGAAATCCGACCCTGAGGAATACAGATTTTCCAATATAATCAGCACCAGCCGGGGCTATACCACTATGATTGATGGCAATGACCTGCTTAGCCTTAAACTTGCTTACAGACTTCCATTGATTTACCCTGATTTGCACCTGGGCGGGTTGATGTATATTAAGAGAGTCAGGGCTAATTTATTTTATGATATGACCAGGATTTCAGATCCGGACCCCTTTACTTATTATAATTCAACCGGAATCGAATTATTGGCCGACCTGCACTTATTTGGCTTAAGCTCACCGGTAAGCAGCGGTATCAGAGCAACTTATCTTGAAAGAAGCGGAACTTTTACCTATAGCTTCCTTTTTTCAATAGATTTTTACCAGTATTAAAACCCCATAAAGAAACTAAATAATCGCTATTTTAGTCACGCAGAAAACTCAGCTATAACAAAACCATTTTTATGAGATTTTTGATTAGAATGTTAATATCAACCATAGCAATTATGGTTACCTCATATTTACTTCCGGGCGTATCGCTGGATTCTTTTACCTCAGCCCTGACTACCGCCCTTCTGATTGCCTTGCTGAATACCCTGGTAAAACCAGTATTAATCATACTGACGATTCCGGTTACACTGATCACCTTCGGACTATTTCTGCTGGTTATCAATGCATCCATTATCATGATGGCATCGAACCTGCTCAATGGTTTTCATGTGGAGGGTTTCTGGTATGCATTATTATTTAGTATAATATTATCAGGAATTACAGGCGTTATGGAGTCAATGGTATCATCGGATGTAAAAAAACCTCAATAGATTCAGCATTTTAATAATTAGCCAGCCATTTTTAAAATCAACAGGAAAACCTTGCCTGACATATTTTCTATTAGATACAAGATCCTAAAAACGTATAATATTACTTCCATCGGAATTCCGATGCAATCAATTCGTATTTTCGTAAAAAATTGAAAACTTCAGACCATGAAAAGCAGAATGATAACCTTGCCTGATGCAATTGAAGCGATTGTAACTTCTTGCGAAGTGTGTTCAGTAGGAATGACAGATAAAGACAATCTGCCTTATGTGCTGCCGTTTAACTTTGGATTTGAGAACAATACGGTTTATCTGCATTCAGCGCCGGTCGGGAGAAAAATTGACATACTAAAACAAAAGCCGGAAGTTTGTATTGCATTCAGCACCGCGCATGAACTTTATAAGCAGTCGGATGATGTTGCCTGCAGCTTTGGCATGCGCTATAAGAGTGTAATTGTTAAAGGAAAAGTCGCATTTATTGAGGACTTTGATGAAAAAGTCAGAATTCTGAATGTCATCATGAAACAATACACGAAACGTGACGATTTTGTTTACAGCATTCCTGCTGTAAAAGGTGTAGCTGTGATGAAGGTTGTAGCGGATTCTATTGAGGCTAAGGCTTTTGGTTATTAGGAGGGACGCCTTTCATTCAACCAATTGTTAAGACCAAAATACAATTTATAAACAACAAACCCGATAGCAGCTCCAACCATAAATCCGGCCAGTACGTCACCGGGATAATGAACACCCAGATAAATTCTGCTGTAGCAAACCAATGCCGAC
>JAAXUD010000794.1 GCA_013336205.1 Lentimicrobium sp.
ACCTGATGAAATTGAAATCAGTATCAGTAAACTTGATATTAACCAGTCGGTTAAAGTTGGCGATCTTAAATTGGATAACATTGATTTTCTTGATATTCCAAGCGCAGTAATTGTTACTGTTATTTCTACACGTAACGTTGAAGCTCCTGTCGTTCCCGGAAAATAATAATCAGGGACAATTTCTTTAACCGGAAGGAAGCTTTAGGCAACCTTCCGGTTATTTTTTGCAGAAGGCTGAATGTTAGTAGTCAGAACTTACCAGAAAGTTAGTTATTTAACAACCAGAGTTATAAATTGTGAAGTATCTTATTGTTTGTCTTGGTAATATTGGTGAGGAGTATGCAAATACCCGTCATAATATTGGCTTTATAATTGCCGATGCACTGGCTGCTGACTTTGGGGTAAAGTTTACTACCGACCGATTGGCCTCAAGGGCGGAAGCCAAGTTCCGGGGGAAGACCATTGTTATAATTAAGCCAACCACCTATATGAACCTAAGTGGAAAGGCATACCGTTACTGGCTTTTCCAGGAGAATATCAGCATTGAAAATTCACTGGTAATTGTTGATGACCTGGATCTGGATACCGGGGTGTTGCGCATGAAGACCAAAGGAAGCGGAGGTAGCCACAACGGGCTTAATAATATTATAGAAATGCTGGGTCACAGCGACTATGCAAGGCTGCGGGTTGGTATTGGCAGCAATTTTCCCAAAGGGCGCCAGGTTGATTATGTGCTGGGCCGTTTTACCCGCGATGAAGAGAAGATTTTTATCGAAAAAATACCGCAGGCCGTAGAAATGGTCAAGAGTTTTATTGCAGCGGGGGCTACCCAGACTATGAATATGTTCAACAACAAGTAAACCGTAAGCTGAATTCTTACTTTTTTAAGGATATTAGGTTGATGCCGAACATCTTCCCTTAAAACAGATTTAGCCTGATGGTTTTTTGAATTCCTGCCCGGGATATAAAAAATTCGTTTGAATAATAAACAGACGTTATTCCTGAAAACAAAAAACTGTTACATTACCCTGACAGGCGTATGTAACAGTTTTTCTTCTGTTCTTATAAATGAACAACAGCTATACTTTGACCGGCTTTAATCGTTGACTTATAATTTCAGTAACTTTCTCAATGGCTATGCGTTCCTGTTTCATTGAGTCGCGCTCACGAATGGTTACGGTGCCGTCTTCGAGTGTCTGATGGTCAACGGTAATACAGTAAGGCGTTCCGATTGCATCCTGCCTGCGGTAGCGTTTTCCAATGGAATCCTTTTCCTCGTATTGACAGTTAAATTCGTATTTCAGCGTATCCATGATCTGACGTGCTTTATCGGGGAGTCCGTCTTTGGCAGTCAGGGGTAAAACTGCAGCTTTTACCGGGGCAAGGATTGGCGGAAATTTCATAACTACCCGTTCAGAGCCGTCTTCCAGTTTTTCTTCGGTATAGGCATAGCTCATCATGGCCAGGAAAGTACGATCGAGGCCAATGGATGTTTCTACAACATAAGGAACATAACTTTCATTAAGTTCGGGATCGAAGTAGGTGATTTTTTTACCTGAGAACTTCTGATGTGCACCGAGGTCAAAGTCAGTCCGGGAATGTATGCCTTCGAGTTCCTTGAAGCCTATCGGGAAGTTAAATTCAATATCAGCAGCTGCATTGGCGTAATGGGCAAGTTTTTCGTGGTTGTGGAAACGGTAATTTTCTGCAGGTATACCTAGTGAAAGATGCCAGCTGAGGCGTTCTTTCTTCCATGATTCAAACCATTCGAGTTCAGTGCCCGGTTTAACAAAAAACTGCATCTCCATTTGCTCAAACTCGCGCATTCTGAAAATAAACTGCCTTGCTACAATCTCATTGCGGAATGCCTTGCCAATTTGTGCAATGCCGAATGGTATTTTCATCCGGCCTGTTTTCATCACATTCAGGAAATTGACAAAAATTCCCTGTGCGGTTTCCGGGCGAAGATAAATAGTGTTGGCGTCTTCGCTGACCGACC
>JAAXUD010000249.1 GCA_013336205.1 Lentimicrobium sp.
AACCTGGTTGATAGCCTCAACCTTTCCTTGTCTGAAGGTTTTAACCCATCCTGATTTGTATTCAGGCATAATTTTGCCATTCGACTCTGTTTCGAGTTCCATCGCGATCACATGCTCAGCCGGCACATTGTAGCCAAAGTTCCCGATGCCTGAAAAAACCTCAACTACCGGTTTGAAACTGGCCGACACAATAAAAACCTCAATTCCGCTCCTTTTAAAAGTTGAAATCAGGTTCTGCATTTCGGGAAAAACGCGTAGTCCGGATTTATAGGAATAGGCGACAACACCAGATCTGGTTGGAAAGCCGGCTGGCGAAACCCAGGTTTGTTTGCTTAATTGATTGCCCAACTCAAACGAAATAGCTTCTGTTGCCATCTCTTTTACTTCAGCTTCAGTCATTCCGGCAAACAGATACAATATCCAGGGATAACCGTATTCTTCACCAATACCGGCTGTTGCACAATAACCATCGTACAAAAACGGAATTTTGGCAAGGAAATCCTTGAACTGTGGTGTTTGTTTAATCTGGTCAAAGCTCATAGAGCCATTTGCCCCTATGTAATTGTCATACAGGTAATTGTAATCATCTTTCAGATCCAGGTGAATGTCGGAAAGTTGCAAATCATTAAAACTACCGGATAATTGAGTAACTCCGTTTATGCTGTCTTTTAACAAGGCACTGAATTGTTCTTTTGTCAGCTTAAAGCGAAGATGAGACAATTGGTAACGCATCACAGCTTCTTCAACATCGAAATGCGCGCAGGTCTGATCCCAGTCCAGCACAACATACGGAGTATTTTTCTCATCATAAAATTGCCCTCCGGTTCCATAATCATCAATCAATTGGTTTATTACACTGAAGTTTCTTTCTGACCAGTTCATGCGATCAAGTGAATTTGAAATCCGGGTTTCGTCTCTCCGACAACTACCGGAAAGCAGAATGCATATACCCGACAAAATATATACACAAATCCGGTTTTGCATAGCGGCGATTCTTATAATCCTGAAATTTACGAAAAAACCACAAAGATGAACACCCTGATCCAATAGCAAATATAAAGCTGCTGCGGTCAGGGTGTTAATCCGGGTGGTTTGCCTCATTTTTGTGGGGCATGATGATCAGTTGGAGCGATTTTCTACTTCAACAGAATAAGCTTCTTTACCTCTTTAAAGTTACCGCTTTGCAGGCTGTAGAAATATAATCCCGGAGATAGTTTTGAGGCTTCCAAAACTACTTCATAGCTGCCGGGGGCCTTCAACTCATTTACCAGCACAGCCATTTCTTTGCCACTCAGGTTATAGACAGCCAGCCTGGTAATGTAACCGCCTGATTCATTGTCTCCGATCTGGTATTTGATTGTTGTTGAACCATCGAAAGGATTTGGATAATTCTGAGACAATGAAAATCCGTTTGGCGATGACTGGTCTTCCGGGTTTGTGTCTGAAGTTCCATCAACGCTGCCGCTGTTCAGGTTTCCGTTATCAACTTCAGGTTCCTGACCTGCATTTGGATCTCCCAGACTAAAGCCAGTTTTATATTCAACATAGGTAACATCATAAGTAATGCACCAGGTATCCTGGTCTAAAGCCCCCTCGTGCAACCACCAGTTATTCATTCCCTCTTCAAAAATTGGATTTATCCAGTGGGTAGTATAATTTAGTTTGGTTACATCGCCGGTGTTTTCGGCTTCATTAAACCTGGTCACACTTTTAATTTCAGTTCCGGTGCTGGTGGTTGTTTTCAAAGAATAGTCGAAGCTGCCATCGATGCCAAGGTCAAACATTTCACCAAGCTCAAAACTGAAGTTCAGGCTGGCTTTGTGTGTATTTGTTTTAGATTCTGATTGTTCAATACTGATCCCACTTTCGTAATGTGTGCCTAAGTTCCATGAACTGCCTGCACTTCCGAAGCTGCTGGTTTCGAATGAAGGGAAATTGATACCTTGCCTGTGATAATAGGTACCAGGATTTGAGGGGATCAGCCCGGGTTGTAAAGTAACCATTTCTACATTGGGAAAAGGTTCAGTCATGTAAAAATGATAGGTTGAATCAATAATATTATCATGTACATCCTTTACTTTGTAAAAAGCCCTGTTTATTGTCGGGGATAGTGTTATGTAATAACCTGCCATTGTATCACTGGCATGCACCGTTATGGAATTAATAACTTTTTTCGAATATTCAGTTCCCCAGGTCTGCCCAAACGCATAACTTGCCTTGGCTTTAAAAAAACCAGCCTTAAAACTCAGGTCCCCACCTACTTCATATGCAACATCAGTGGTGGTAGAGGAGCCACTTGAGGAAGTAAATTCTATTTCTGAAATATTATCATGAGTATCATTTATATAAGGCTTTACCAAAGGCATATGGTTCAGATAATAGGGTGGTGGGCCTTCGATATAACCAATATATTGCGTGTTTCCCGGACCCGCCATGGTTTGACTCATTTCCCTGGAGGGGTCATAAACCAGTTTATCAGTTTCTGCCCATGCGCAGTTCAGAGGATGATCCCAGTCGTCATAGCCCCGGTAAATCAGACACATAAACTGCCTGATATTTTGGGAGGTAGTTTCAGCTATTGCGAAATTTTCAACTGTAAGATTGATGTTTTTATCTGCCCACAGGTAGTTCTGTTTAACCAGGTTCTTTTCCTGCTTGGTCCAGGTGCCGCCCTCTTTCAACTGATAACGCAGGATACGGTATCTGCAATAACCATTGTCTTTGCTTGATTTTTTCAAAAAAGCCTGAATACACTTACCTGTTGTCGGGTCACCCGTTACTGTTCCTTCGGCAAGTGCAATGGAGGAATACCCATCTTCATTTTCAATCAGTAATTTTGAAACATTCACAAGCTGATCGGAAGGATCAAATTTATATTCGGCATATCTGGCATTATTATCACCATCAATATATCCTATAAGAATTTTGGTTTCCATTTTTTTCTGGCCTCCGCTTACGATCAGGGTGTTTTTTGTAAGTACGGATATTTCTTCAATAGGCTGCAGGTCAGTTGCGGCTTCAGTCCAGTTTACAAGATCCTTGGTCCAGTAAACTGAAGCTTTTCCATTTGTTCCATTGGTTATCAGGCAGAGTTTTTCACCAACCACTACTGCGGCCATATAGCCTGTTCCAACAATTTCACTTGGTGCCTTTACTTTTTTTAATTCCGACCAGGTAGTATCTGCTGCATTATAGACTGAATAGTTTATGTAAGCATGTGAATAGTCGCTCCCATCCTGTTTTACAACAAATAAATAAAGCAACTCATTATACACAACCGGAGCTGGTTGCCATTCCCGCCATGCCGAAAGTTTCTTCAGGTTGGTAATGTCATCTTCTTTATGAACATCCCAATTTATACTCGTAGACTTGGTATTGTAAAGTTTTCTGACAATTATTTTGGAATTGGACCCATCATTATAGTTGATAAAATAAAAAATCCGGCCTTCAAAGGAGATTGAGGCGGCAGTAACCGAAAGACTTGAAACATCATTCTCTATATCTTTCTGGGTCTTAAAATAGCCTTTATCAGGGTCCCAACCTGCTGATAAGTAGCAGGGAAATAAAACAAAGACCATTAGGAGTGTGTAAAAATTAATTTTTTTCATAATAAGTGTTCTCCTGTTCTTTTAAAATTACAAAACGATTCTTAATCCAATGTTAGCTCTTAAAGGGTTCATGAATGAACTTCTGGCGTATATGGACATTTGCCCGTTGATAAGGTATTCAAGTCCGGCAAAGCCGTAAAATGAAGTTCCTGAGAACCGGGAGTCGAATTCAATGTTGTTGTAAACTTCTTCGCCTGCTTCGTTTGTGTCCGGGATTTGTTCTTCGGTTACAGAATGAACGAATTGTTGTGTAAAACCGAGTCCGGCAAAGGGCAGGAAATTTTTGTAACGATATGCAATAGCAAGATTTGCCTCCCAGTACATCGAGTTTAAACTGGAAGAAATAACTTCTTCATCAGAGTTGGTGTTTGCAACAACAGACCCGGTGGTGCAATAATTGTAGGTAAGCATCGCCATTCCTGTCAGTTTTTCGGTCAGGTCCTTTTGATAATTAACCGCAAGGCCTAAGGTTAATGCGGGATAATCCGTACTCAGAATATGACTGCTTTCATCATTTATCCAGCTTTTGAAATTAAAGTGGTTAACACCCACATATCCACTAATGCCCAGCCCATCCCGTATTTGATATCCTGCTTTTATTGCTGTCATACTATTCTGATATTCTGTATCAAAATTATCGTTGTATTCCGTGATATCTTCTTCAGGAAATTCAAAGGAGGATTCCCCTTCCCAGGTTTTGTAATAATTGGTGTGTGAGACCATTTCAAGCCCTGTGAAATGAGTGAATTCATAAAAAGGTGCCAGAAAGAACGCTCCCTTTTTGTGTGCACTCATGCTAAAATCGGGGCTTGTCCCGGCAGCTGCAGGTGACGTCTTGACAACAGTAACCATGGATTGGGCGCTGAGGTGTTGAAGTGATAGTAGCATCACTATCATTAAGACAAGGATTTTAAATTGCTTTTTCATAAGCCATTCTCTTGAATTGTTTAATTGTTTGTTGTGTATAAATAAAAAACCAATTTTTCAAATCATGGTCAACTCTGTAATCACCTGCGACACTTTCTCAAAATCATCAACCTTCGAAAAGAAATAGTCGGCGCCGGAATTAAGGGCCATTTCCCGGTGATATCCGGTTGCATGAAAAGTGAGGATAATAAATTTAAGGCTTGAATTCTCTTTCCGTATCTCTTTTAAAACTTCAAGCCCGGTTAAGCCCGGCATTTTAATATCAACAATAGCGATATCAGGTTTTAAAACCTTTAAAGCTTCAAGTGTCTCGTTTCCATTATGATACGACCCAACAAGCTCAACCTGGCTGTTAAGACATAACATCTGGCGCAATCGTTCCAGAATCAAAACAGAATCATCTGCAATTAAAACCTTCACTTAATTCTTTGTTTATAAGGCAGGGTAAATCTATATCCTTAAATATGTTTTTCTTGTAAGGGAAATCGCAAATTCTTGTAGGGGAATTCTGATTCTTTTGTAGGGGAAATACTACACAGGGGGGGGACATTCGAAATGGAATATCTTCCAATGCTATATCATATTGGAATAAACAGGGAATCGGAAATAAAAAAGAATCGTTATAATTATAGTTAGCTTGAAATGCAAACTTAAATCAGCTCAT
>JAAXUD010000795.1 GCA_013336205.1 Lentimicrobium sp.
AATCCAGTTTGAAGGCATATCAACCGGTAAAATGGCCTTTATGGAAAATCCTTTGATAAACAGAATCAGCGCTGATAAATAAAAAGCTATACCGGTTAAACCCGGGGTTATAAACTTCCCGATAAGCATGCCTGCCCTTGTATTCATCAGCACCACTTTGTTTTTCCCTTTTGGAAAACGCATGATGAAGTGCAACATGATAGGCGGGTAATTGAACCCATGAACCGGCGAAATAAACACTACCAGCGAATCAGGTTCAGGTGGTGCAATTGAAAGTCTGTCGATCTGGGCGATATTGATAATCTGGCTATCAATTCCTTTGTCATCAGCCACTTGTGACAACCAAACCGCAACATTTTTCGAATTTCCGGTTCCCGAAAAATAGTAGATGATGACTTTTTGATAGGCTTTTTCAGCAAGCGTATTTGCGATGTCCATTTTGCAGATTTTTACTGTGTAACATTGTATTTTATATTCCTTAAAGTAAATACCCCGTAGGTAAAATCTCCTTCAGGATAATGCCAGATGGTTTTACCAATAGTTGGAACCTTCCTTCCTTCAAATTCTTTATAGGCTGAAACCGGAGTTGACCATCGTACCTGTTTCATGGTTCCATCGTCCTGCAGGGCAGATCGGTCGTCGGAAACAAAATTTATCAGTTCACCCGTTTCGTTGAAGTACAGAATTGCTGATACAACATACTTTCCGTTGGTCAATGTTACTTTTGCTGAAAGCGAATCAGGCTCGGTCCATGTTAAGCGGTTGTCAGTCAGACTTCCGGGAGCAAAAATACACATGTCATTTAACAGGGTTACTGTTTCGGCCTTGGTCAGTTCTTCGCCTTTGATATCAACCACTTTAAACAGTTCGGCCACCTTTACCTGGAAAGTAGCATGATGTTCCTTGTAAATATGCATGGCACGAAACGGAATACCCATTTTGGCGGCCTTCATCAAAAAAAAGCGGGAATAATTGCCATAGAAATTGTACTGAACAGAGTTCGATTTCATGGGTTTGTCACCCGGTTTCCGGTACATCTCTGCATCAAATTCGATGTACATATTCTGAGTTTTGCTTTTGCCGACAGCGCCTGTATATGCCAGATATTTCTGAACACAGGCAGGCAGATGTGTAATTTCCTGTTCGGTCAGTAAACTTTCCGCCTTCAGCGGCTGTATGGCAAATTCTTCCGATTTATTTACCTGAAAAATGTTTTTCGAGGTACTGCAGGCTGTGAGTGCGACCATGGTTATGGCTAAAATTAGTATTTTCATTTAAACTCAGTAAAACTTTCAACCGGCCTTCTTACGCTTACAGGCGCCGGATAATCCTTTACGTAGCCGATACGGGCGATAAACATTATTTGTTCGTTCAGTGCCAGATATTGATTGGCTTCATTTGCGAAACCGGTTTCTTCAATCACCTGGTTCATGGGGTGAAACCCGATCTTCATTTTGCGGCATTTCAGGTGCATGGCCTGATATAACCTGCCTGTATTTATCCAGCTTTCGATATTATCCGAAGGCTGCGTTATTACTATCCATCCCCCGCATTTTTCGGTCTGGAGGTTTGTCTTATCGATGCCTTTGGTTATGAAAGACTCTTTTTTTGAATCTTCCGGTTTGAAAAAGTTTCGGACCACAAAGCCGCCGAACCCTGTTATTCCCATTCCGTCTGTTGTCAGGCCATCCTGTTTTTCTTTTACATCTTTATCCGAAAAACGAATCCAGCCGGCCAATTCATCCTGTGCATTTTTGTTCCTCGCCTGTTGGGTATAGGCTTCCGATTCCTTTTGACTGATGTATTCTCCTTTTGCTGATGTGGCCGGAAAGAAATGAATGCAGGAACTATCGGCAGAAACCAAATTTTTCCGGTCTGATGGCTTGATGAGTGCTGTATCAAAAGGAATCCGTAAGGTGGTCCGGAGTTTAATTTCAGTGAGGATGGAATCATCCTTTTTAACATTCGATTTGGAAAGGGCTATGGATGCTACAGG
>JAAXUD010000796.1 GCA_013336205.1 Lentimicrobium sp.
GGCAGAATCGCTGGCCCTGACATAGATATTTTCCAGAACATCCCCTGAGTAGCGAGACAACTTGCCGCCGGATTCAATACTCAGTTCTGCCGCAGCAATTGTCTTTACCGCCAGTTCCGTATTTTTAAGTACTCCGGCGATAACAACTCCGATTTCCTTGGTTGAGTATTTTGTCCGATCCGCCAGCTGCTTGATTTCGTCTGCCACTACAGCAAAACCTTTACCATGCTCACCAGCCTGGGCGGCAATAATAGCCGCATTCAGGGCCAAAAGATTTGTCTGTGCAGTAACATCATCTATAACCCTGAGAATCTCACTGATATCAGAAGCACTGGATGACAAGGCATTGATGACCTCTGAAGTTGTCTGGGTTGCACTCTTGATCTCTGCTATACCGTCAATGGTAGCATGTACAGATTCACGACCGGCAGCCACTTCTTTCAGAATTTCCCTGGCGATTCCGGCACTGTTACGGGCATGTTCGCCAACCTGCTTTATGGAATAGTCCATCTGACTGATTGAAGATGCGGTTGTAGAAGAGATATCCATCAAAACCTGCACACTGCCGCCGATTTCCTTGGCAGCAGTTGTCATCTCCATAATAGAGGATCCAACCTCATCAACCGTTGTAGAAAGTTTTTCCATATTGAGTGCAACCTCTTCAACACTTGCCGCCATCTCAATAGTTGCTGAAGAGGCTTCGGCAGCTGAACTGGAGAGGATCTCAACCCCATCGGCCACATCCTGCACAGAAAGATTGATAGCATCCACAGCTGCAGCGGTCTCGTCCACGGCAACGGACTGCTCTTTGCCGGATAGTGTAACCAGGCTGGCGGTTTCAGAAATACTTTCACTGATTCTGATCAGGTCCTGAGATGAACTATTGACCTTCAAAACCATGGAGTTCAAGCTGTTGATCATTGTCTGCTGGGCCAGATTCAGCTCACCGAGCTCTCCTTTTCGCGCCAGCTCTGCTTCTGAAAACTTGACAGTCAGGTCACCGGTGGCCAGTTTATTGGCGACACCTATTGCGGACATGACAGGCTCAGTAATACTGCGGATAATCTTCATACGGGCAATTGAAAGCAATAATGCAATAACTACTGCACAGCTGATATTCCACTTAAGAAAATTCCCTTTCAACAGATCATAATAGTCGGACTTGTTTACGCCAGGCACAACCCATTGCCCCAACTCTTTAACATATCTATAGGCAGCAATTTTTTCCTGTCCACTGCTGACCGAAACATACTCAACAATTCCTGACCCTTTATTTTTTCTGATCTGATCGATATGGCTATTCCCGGAAAGATTGGCGCCTTCATTTGTCGGATGCACCGTCATAACGCCGGCACCATCCATCATAAAGACATATCCGCTTTTACCGATCTTCACATCATAGATCAGTTTTTTAAAGTCCTTATCCTTGTAGGCATCCGGATTGCTCTTGGCGATATAGCTGATGCTCTTTTCCATAGCATCTGCAACCGTCTCCAGGTCCTTTTGCATAATGTTTTTTATCTCATGAGTTGCCAGAAAATATGAGAGCATGATGCAGAAAGATATTGTAAAAATACTGACGAAAGACATCAGAACCAGTTTTGATTTAATCGAATTGAACATTGTCAATTATCCTTCTGCACCTGGATTTATACAAAACAGTAGTCAAATCAAACAAAGAGCCAAGCCTGTGAATATCAAACAAGGATTTAAGCCTGATTGGAATGATTGCCGGATAATACGGTCAATACGGAATGATTTCAATGGGGAAAACTGATATTTCGACTATTAATCATTTTGTTATCTATAAATACCGTTTAAACAGAGAAACGGACCCCATATTCCGGGTCCGTTTCCGATAAAACCAAATGAAATTTATCCGATTCATACTGAGAAACCTGGGATGTTCAGAAAACTTAGCATGCATACTAGAATGGTTAAAGAAGGAATAGAATATAAACTTTGAAAAAGGAGTTTTTTTGTGGATACTAAAATT